>NZ_JANSJJ010000069.1:0-8810 GCF_047502715.1 Synechococcus sp. H55.10 | reverse complement strand
AGGAAACTGGGTATTCAACACCTGCCTAGGATTGAGAAAGCGACCTAGGGCGAGGTCATTGTGGCGCTGCGCGATGAATACGCTCATTGGAACCGAGCCATTATTCAATGGGCAACACTGGGAGTTCCTTACAACACGCCAGTCTACCTTAGTGTAGATCAAAAAGTTTTAGCAGGTCTGGGCCTAGGCACAGTTAAGGATTTCTGCCAAGCCGTGCGCGCTCAGGTGGCAGATGGCAATCGGCTGCAGTTATCGGCTTTGCAAAACCAGGGATCGTCCGAACCGGCAGGGGTGGCCTTCTTGGCGCTGATGGTACTCGCCGCCAACGACATGATGAGAGATGACAAGCTGGATGCCAATGACTTCTTCACCCATTTTTGCCAACGGTTGGAAATACCTGGCGACACCCGTCCGATAGGGATGAAAGCCGGAGATGAAGAAAGCTTGTGGCAGGAGTGGAACCGGTGGCTAGAGGAAAAAGGATGGATTGCCACCGCCAAACCAGGGGAAGGCTCGCGCCGGTATTTGAATTACCCCATTTCCCAGGCCTTGCTGCGGGAGGCGGACACCCAAAAGTTATGTCGCATGTTTTACGAGAAAAAGTGGACTACGGCCCGCAGCGAAACCCAGTTGCTGGTGGATTTGGCGAGCGAAAAGAACCTAAACCAACATCTGGCAGAGCTGCTGGACGACCGCCAGCGACACGAAGTCCTGGGCGCCGAAATCCTAGCCGTCCATCAAGAGTGGTTGGATGCAGGACGCCCGGAACCGCAACGATTTAGCCGAGCGTACCAGCCCCCCACGCGTCTGACTGCGGGGCTGTATCGCACCGAGGATCGGTGGGGGGATCCAGCATACTACCTTTATCCCAAGCTGCCGCGTCACTGGCCAGTTGCAGAGGTGACGGTAGAAAACTTAGGTCGCCTGCGCTTGGAGCGCGCAGGTTGGTTTTACCCCGTTGGCAAGCCACTCTCTGCTGGCGATCTAGCTGAGGGGAGAGCCTGGCCTATTCGCGGCCATGCCCACTTGCGGGAGCTCCAACTGCCGGCTCGAGATTTCTGGGTCTTGGTGCCCGATCCTGAGAACCCTGAGTCCGGTGCTCTAGCCAGTTGGGGAGCGCCCAAACTTGGCAGTCACTTCACTGTGTTGTTTCGGGAAGCCCTGTGGCCGGATTTGCAGCGGCTGCGCGAAGAAAGCCTGCTGCAATGGTCGGGCGAGCGCCAGCCTGCGTTTGCCGAAACTTCTGACTGGTGGGAAATCCAAGAATGTCAGGTGCTGGCCCCCGTATGGGACGGTTTGTTTTTACAACATCCCGAGTTGAAAGAAGCCTTGCAGCCGCGCGATCGCCTGCACATTGCCTTGAGTGGCGGATTACGGGTACCCCAAGGACGGGCTTGGCTGAAGGATCACTTACCACAGGTGACCGTGTACGGATTTCAGCCTACGGCAGCGGTGACCCTGACTGAAGTGGTCACTGGGAACATATACCTTCAAGGAGACCATCGCTCTACCAACCAGCCTTGGGATTTGCCAGCAGACTTACCTCCTGGTACTTATCGAATCCAAGTTCGGAGCGGAACTGCCCACCAGGAACGCTCTTTAAAGATTCTGAATTGGGATGATTTGTCATTAGCTTGTGTAGTAGGAGAATGATCTTATGTCTAAGCTGATTTACTGGCTCTTTCACACTCATTGCAAGAAATTTAAGCCACAAAAGCTGCTAGAGCACTTACAGAAGCGAATTACTCAAGAAAATTTAGTAGATGTCATATCTCATGTTCGAATTGAGAAAGGTATCAAGAAAAAAGGCGAGTACTACTTCTACTTGGGTATTGATCCGAAGGCACGCCCTGATTGGGAATCCAGACAAAAAGACAATCTTGAGAAATTTCTTAAAACAATAAGCGGTATTAATAAGGCTGCAAGGCAAGAATTTTACTGGGAAGAAATTCGACACATGGTGGGTATCGCCTACGATTTAGAGCAGGATATCCAAACTATAAGGTATTTCGAAGTCAAACGGCTGCCTAAAGTCAACCCATTTCGTTTGGAAACACCTATAGCTGAGTCGGCAGAAAGCGATCGCTCTCGAGCGTGCGAACAACTGCTTTGGTGGCTATCGGCAGCCGGTTCCGGTTCTTGGGAAACCTTTCAAGCCGTATGCGATCGCCTAGACCTACCCCAACCACGTCGGTTGTTGCGTCGGCTACAATTGCTGGGGCATCTCACGGTGGCTCGAGATGGCAGACGCTGGCAGATGCAGCCGCCTTCCTTGCAGCCGGTCGGTGAAAATTGCTACGTGCTGTACGGTCAGCGGAATGCAGCTCTCCAGAAAGATCTTCAGCAATTGGGTCGCCTTGAGGAGATCCCCCAATCTCGAAAGGATGTGCCACCCTGCTGGCAGTTCGAGCTGCAGACTGATGTTGCCACGGCGATCGCCAAGTTGCGAGCCAGCTACCCTACCCTAGGCATCCGCCCGGTCGAGGCTCCTCCCCAGTGGGACAATTGGGTGGCTACACTGGACGTTGTCGATTGGGTGCCACTCCACCGCTATCGGCTGAAGCGTTATGATGGGAGCCACTTCGCAGACGTGCCGACTGCTGAGGAAACAGGTTTCTACGAATTGCATGAGAAGGGATCCCCACAACAGCATGCCCTGTTCTACGACCGCGAGCAAGACAGGTGGTACAGCGGCGAGTGGTACGGCTTACGTTTTTTGGCTTTGACTCGCCTTGCTTCCGAAAACCTATCAGTTAAGTACGACCCAAATAGCCGAGAATTATCGATCCCTATCAGCCAGCGCTGGCCGCTAGCCTACAAACGCTATTTGGTCATGCAATCCGGCTGTTTGCCTTGCTACAGACCTGAAACAGAGGAACTGGTTTATCAGAACATTACGCCAACTGCATGGCAAATCATCGGCGAGCGGCTGCCGCTGCTCGATTTGGAGAAATAGCTAAGGTTTTTGCCCAAAGCCAAGGAGAAATCATGTACGACCTCATCGGCACCTATCAGCGATTGGATCGAATCTATCAGCTTTACATTAAGAGTGCTTTTCCCTTACGGTATCCTGCTCTTAGCGCCGAGCGCGATCGCCACTTGCATTACAGCCCTGATCATCCTCTGCTCAGTGTTCCTCCTCTACTGGAGCCCACACCCGTCTACCCTTCTTCTGGCAAAACCCTCGAGGAAGCAGCAAAAGCTTTACCCACTGGCTATGAAGACTTGGCCCACCTCGGTCGTTCCTTGTTCCCGAACTTACCCCTCTATGAGCACCAATGGCAGAGTTTGAAAGCAGCCATCGTTGATCAAAAGGATATTGTGGTAACGACGGGAACTGGCTCCGGCAAGACCGAGTGTTTTTTGTTGCCAATCCTAGCCCACCTTGCGCGGGAATCCCGTAGTTGGGATCCGATGTCTGAAAGCGGGGATACGTTTTGGTGGCAGGAGGAAGACAATCCAAATTGGGTGCCACAGCGCCAAGAGCAAAAACGACCGGCGGCAATCCGGGCGCTCATTCTCTATCCCCTAAATGCTTTGGTGGAGGATCAATTGCGCCGGTTGCGCAAAGTGTTGGATGGCCCAGAAACCCATGAATGGCTTGATCGCGAGCGGGGTTGCAATCGCATCACCTTCGGTCGTTACACGGGTCAGACCCCCCTCCCCGGCTATCCCACTTCCGATAAGGTCAAGGAATTAGCCCGGCAATTGCGAGAGTTGCAAGCGGAGCAGGAAAAGGTTGCCGTCCAGAGCCAAGACCCAGATTTGAGGTTTTACTTTCCGCGCTTGGATGGAGGAGAAATGCGCTCGCGCTGGGATATGCAAGCGCATCCCCCGGACATCTTGATTACCAACTATTCCATGCTCAACATCATGCTGATGCGGCAAATCGAGGCCGGGATGTTCGAGCAAACGAAAAGGTGGCTGCAAGAGAATCGCGAGCGCAAATTCTTGCTCGTGGTCGATGAGTTGCACACTTACCGAGGGACGCCAGGCTCAGAAGTGGCCTACTTGCTGCGCTTACTGCTGTACCGTTTGGGGCTAACAGTCAACTCAGAACAACTGCAGGTTTTGACCACCAGTGCCAGCTTGGAAGAGGGCGAGGCAGGCCGCAAGTTTCTCCGGGAGTTTGTTGGGCGCGATCGCTTTGTGGTGATTGCCGGGGAACAAGTTCCTCCGGTTCCCAAGGCGCCAGCACAAGTGCGTCAGCATCAAGCTGCTTTTGCTCAGTTTGCCAGCGATGTGCAGCCGGATCCCCTCCAGCCGCTGCGCCCTCTCCCAGTCACTAAAGAAGCCCTGACGAGGCTGGTGCGGGCTTTGGGCAGCGATCCCAGCTTGGGATCCCCAGAGCAGGCTTTGGGGGAGTGCCTCGAGGGACTCAACGTTGCAGATGCGCTGCGGGAGGCCTGTCGGCAGGCTAGCGGCAGCGTGCGCGCCACCCCCATCCAAAAAGTTGACCAGCAACTGTTTCCAGGCGCACCCGTGCCTGCAGGCGGTCTGGTCTCTGAGGCCTTGCGGGGACTGTTGATGGCAACGGCAGTAGCGAAGCGAGAAGATGGGCGATCGCCCCAGCCCGTGCGCGGCCACCTCTTCTTTCACAACCTGCAAGGCCTGTGGGCGTGCAGCAGCCCCAAGTGCAGCGTTGCCCAACGCCCTCAAGAGGACAACCAACCCCCTCCGCCTATCGGTGCCTTACATAGCCAGCACCGCCTCAGTTGCGACTGCGGGGCACGGGTTCTGGATTTGATCGTCTGCGAAGTTTGCGGGGAGGTATTCCTAGGGGGTTATGCTTACTCGTCTGGCAAGTCGGTTATCCTCACTCCCGATCAACCTGATCTAGAAGGCATTCCCGATTTAGTAAGCCTCACCCAAAAATCCGGGAACTATCGCGTTTTTTGGCCCCTCCCCCATGACCCAGAACCTTGGGCGACCGAGCCGCAAGATCTGGAGTGGAGCGCTGGAAAAGTCAAGCGGCGGTGGGTCGAGGCCAAACTCAACCCCGCTACGGGCGAACTCAACAAAGAGAAGACACCTCCTAAAGAAGGCGAGGTTCCTGGCTGGGTGTACCAAGTAGAGGCCGAGAACCAGCCTGCCTTGCCGACCCGTTGCCCGCGCTGCGATACCGATCGCGCCCGCCGCGAAGCCTATCCCACCCCGCTACGTGTGCATCGCACTGGATTTCAGAAAGCCTGTCAGGTGATTGCCGGCGCTTTGTTGCGGGAAATGCCGACGCCGCAATCCCGCAAGCTGGTGATTTTTTCCGATAGCCGCCAGGACGCCGCCAAATTGGCTGCTGGGATGGAAATGGATCACTACCGCGATATGGTGCGCTTGTTGCTGGTGCGATTGGCGCGGGAGTACTGGCAAGACCTGCGGGCTTTTCTGCGCAGCATTTTACCTACCCCAGAGCAACGGCAGCAACGGTTGCGCGGCTATCCCAAGCTGCTGGAAGACGTTGAGCGGATGGCGGAGGATTGGGCGGCACGCAATCGCTTTGCCAATCTGCAGCCTACCCTTGCTACCGAGGCATTGTTTTGGGCGCAGGACATGCCGCCGGCCGATCCTGAGGCACGCCAACAATGGCTAGCAATGCTCGAGTCTTACCCCGGGCAAGTTCCACTCCTCAAGCTTCGACGCACTCTGGCAGACCGCCTCTTACAGTTGGGACTATGCCCTGGTGGTATGTCCTTTAGCGCCCTCTACTATGCCATCAACAAGGATCGGCATCACTGGACGGAGCTTTACAACTGGCAAAACAACCCAATAACACGAAGAGCCGACCGCCCGACTCCAGAGCAAGAAAAACACCTGGACAAGCTCAATGCCTACTTGGCCGATGAAATGATGTTCGCGCTGTTTGCCCATGCGGTCAGAAACACTGAGTCTTTTGGCCAGGGCTATGTTACGGCTCAAGTCCCGCCGGAACTGCAAGAAGTTGTGAGTGCTGTCATCCGCCAACTGGGAGTTCGCAAGCAGCATCGATTCTCCAAGTACTATAGGGTTGATTCTAATCGGGAACTGCCGAGGTGTGTGGTTCGATACCTGGAAAGGTTAGAAGAGCAGGGCAAGCCAGGACTGAAATCGCAGATTGAGGGGGAGTTGCGCAAGATCGGTAGCAGTAGCTCGGACGGACTGGTTTTGGATCCAGATTGCCTCTACCTCGTGCCTGTCTCTCGCGAAGGTCTTCAAGGCTACCGCTGTCCTCAGTGCAGCGCCTTTTACTTGCATGCCGCGGGGGGATGGTGCCCGGAGTGCAGCGGCGGCCACAACACCAGCCGACACTCTGACCCGCAGGTCATCCGATTGCAGCCGAGCAGCTTGCCGCGCGACTTGGACTACTACGCCTACCTCTCCGATCCTGACAACGAACCGTTTCGGATGAATGCTGCCGAATTAACTGGCCAAACGGACAAAGAGGATCGCCTCAGACGGCAGCGCTGGTTTCAGGACGTATTTTTGGAAGGGGAAATACCGCTGGCTCAGGGCATTGATTTGCTGAGCGTGACCACCACCATGGAAGCTGGGGTAGACATCGGCGGGCTGTTGGCGGTGATGATGGCGAACATGCCGCCGCGGCGTTTCAACTACCAGCAGCGGGTGGGACGGTCTGGGCGGCGCGGCGCCGGGGTTTCCTTGGCGATTACGTTTTGCCGAGGCCGCAGCCACGACGATTTTTACTTTCAGCGCCCTGAGGCTATTACCGGCGATCCGCCACCTCCCCCTTACATCGATCTGCGCAGCCGTAGTATTGCCCAGCGCGTCATCGCGAAAGAGGTTTTGCGACAAGCTTTTCAGGAAGTCTCACAACAAGATCTATCCGCTGCAGTGGATCTCGAAGACGTGACCAGCATCCACGGGGAATTTGGCCTAGCCGAAAACTGGCCAAAGGTGGAACCATCGGTTCGCAACTGGATTGCTAGCCATGACCAAGAGATTCGAACCGTGATTGCTCAACTTTGCCAGCAAACTCATCTCTCGGTTGACGAGCAACAAGCCTTACATCGCCACATCCGCGAGGAGTTGGTCGATAAGATTAACGAGATTGCCGCTTCCAACGCCTACAGACAAACTCAACTCAGCGAGCGTTTGGCCAATGCCGGCATCTTACCCATGTTTGGCTTTCCCACGCGGGTGCGATTGCTCTACACTCGCTGGTCAGCTAGCCAAGGCACTATCGATCGTGACTTGGATACGGCGATCGCACAATTTGCCCCCGGCTCAGAAATCGTCAAAGATCGGGCGGTACACACCGCCTGCGGGCTGGTGGAGTTGGCGCCTCACAAAAGAGGCGTGCAATCGCGTCCCGGTTTGGTGCCACCCCTTGACCAACCCAACCGCTGGTTGGGATTTTGTCGCAACTGCCAAGCCATGATCGAGAACTACCAACCTCAGCCGCCCCTTTCTTCTCCTCCTGCGTTCAAGCCGGCGGATCAAACTTGCCCTGTATGCGGGCAACCCACCCTCCGCTGTATCGATGCCCGTGAGCCGACAGGCTTTTTCACCAACTTGGAGCCGCGGGATTTCGACGGTCAATTTGAGTGGCAACCCCGCGTTAGCCGGCCCACCCTGGGCGTGCCTGAGCTTGAGCGCGAAGCGAAGACTGGTAACGCTCACCTGCAGGGTGGCAGCGGCAACGTTCTAATCGTCAACGATCGCGGCGGCGAGGGCGGTTTCCGGCTGCAAGCGGCGGAAGTTTTTGGCCAGAAGCAGGCGGGAGCCTATGTCTGCCTCGATCCCTATTCGCAAGCCCAAGGGGAACAAGTCAAAGGGATCGGCCCTACCTATCGAATTGCCTTGCTGTCCAAGCGACGCACTGATGTGCTGCTGGTCGGCTTTCAGACTTGGCCAACTGGCGTGTTTGCCGACCCAAGGACTTTGGAAGGGCGAGCAGCTTTGTATTCTTTTGCGTTTTGGTTGCGGGCGGCTGCCTGTGCTTTTCTGGATGTGGATCCTGACGAGTTGCAAGCCAGCTTTCAGACCACAGCAGAGGCCGGTCGAGTGGTGGGAAGAGCTTTTCTGTTTGATAGGCTGGAGAACGGCGCAGGGTACTGCCTCCACCTTGCCCAGCCGGAAGTTTTCTCGAAGCTGCTGGAACGGGAGAGCGTAGCTCAACCCAATAGCTTAGCCGCCCGTTGGCTGCAGCACCAAGAGAGCTGCGACACGTCTTGCAACAACTGCTTGCGCGATTATTACAACCTGGTTTACCACGGGCTGTTGGATTGGCGGCTGGCCTTGGATATGGCTCGCCTCCTGCGAGATGCTGAGGCGCCGGTCGATTTGCAAACCCCTTGGGGGGAAGGTCAGGAGAATCCTTGGCGGCGCCTGGTGGAGCGAGCACTGCCGCCGCTGCTGGAAAACTTAGGCTTCCAGAGAGCGCCTCAGGACTTTCCGCTGCCGGTGTGGACGGGAAATAAAGGACGGGAAGTGCGGATCGTGCGCCATCCCCTCTGGACTGACGGGCACCCTATCTGGCAACAAACTTTTGGGCAGGTTCAGCAAGCTTATCCCCAGGCCAACATTCAGGCAATCAATCCCTTCTTGACCCTGCGGCGACCGGGGGATGTCTTGGCGAAGACAACAAAACCTACCCGCTCTAAGCATTCATAAACCTGAAAGTTCAAATAGGTGTGCAGCTGGCTTGAGAATAGCTGTTCGCTGGCCGCAGTTCTAGAGTCGGCTGGAGACGAGCAGCAAATAGTTAAGCTAGCTACAAAATCTCTGACTTGTTGCTTGGGCTCTCTGAGAATGGAGCGATGTGATTTAAGTGGGGATCCCTCAATACTCGAAGGTCATGGGCGGGAAGCGGCAGG
>NZ_JANSJJ010000068.1:0-9065 GCF_047502715.1 Synechococcus sp. H55.10 | reverse complement strand
TGCATTCCTTGCCCCGCTTGGGTTTAATAGGGGTAGAGTTCCCCCTTCGGGGGGATCCCTAGAAATTGGAAACCGTCGAAGAGCTGGAGCCGCCTCTTCCCCCTCTCCCGGCGTGTTCCCCCTTCGGGGGGATCCCTAGAAATTGGAAACGAGCGAATCCAAACGTAGCTGCACCTCGCGGCCAGGTTTGGGTTCCCCCTTCGGGGGGATCCCTAGAAATTGGAAACTCTTGCACGGTCTAACGGGCACGTTTCCAGTCGTCATTCCCGTTCCCCCTTCGGGGGGATCCCTAGAAATTGGAAACTCTTGGAGTTCATCAGCGTCACCCAACGCCTCAAGGTCGGTGGTTCCCCCTTCGGGGGGATCCCTAGAAATTGGAAACAAGGCCCTCAACGCCGAATCGGACAAGGTCAAGTTGCTCCGTTCCCCCTTCGGGGGGATCCCTAGAAATTGGAAACCCCAGGGGGTCTCCCCAGGATCCACAGCCAAGAACTGTTCCCCCTTCGGGGGGATCCCTAGAAATTGGAAACCAGGTGCTGCTGGGGTGGGGAAAACACCAGGGCGGGTTCCCCCTTCGGGGGGATCCCTAGAAATTGGAAACATAGAGACGCACGGCTAAGCTGGCACAAACCCACGCGTTCCCCCTTCGGGGGGATCCCTAGAAATTGGAAACGCGGTGGACGACCACCCCCTTGAATCGGGGGCACCCGATCGTTCCCCCTTCGGGGGGATCCCTAGAAATTGGAAACGAAGGGAGTTAGCCGGCTGGACATAGAGCAGGCGAGGGCGTTCCCCCTTCGGGGGGATCCCTAGAAATTGGAAACCGTCCCCGTACGCCCCCAACCAACGAACTGCTTTGATACCGTTCCCCCTTCGGGGGGATCCCTAGAAATTGGAAACTCGGTTAGACGTGAGAGGAAGAACTCCACTTCCCAGGTGGTTCCCCCTTCGGGGGGATCCCTAGAAATTGGAAACACGGCAAAGCGGGTGCGGTGTACCTCTCCATCAGCGGCGTTCCCCCTTCGGGGGGATCCCTAGAAATTGGAAACTTAGTTTTGAATTCGGACTTTAAATCCAAGGATTGGCTGATAGTTCCCCCTTCGGGGGGATCCCTAGAAATTGGAAACAGCACGCTTTGCAGCTGCTTAACTGGTTTCCCCTCAAGTTCCCCCTTCGGGGGGATCCCTAGAAATTGGAAACGCTAAGTATAACCCCACGACGATAGTCGACATCGGGGGGTTCCCCCTTCGGGGGGATCCCTAGAAATTGGAAACCTGTTGAGCAGACAGCCCGCGGCCCCAGCGGTTTGGGTTCCCCCTTCGGGGGGATCCCTAGAAATTGGAAACCCCAGCTTTTCCCCTCATTCCACCCACCCATTCCCCCTTCGTTCCCCCTTCGGGGGGATCCCTAGAAATTGGAAACCACCTCTGTTCTCAACGACGACGACGACAGCGGCGGCGGTCTCCGTTCCCCCTTCGGGGGGATCCCTAGAAATTGGAAACCGTAACGAGGAAGAGGGTAAGGGGAACGAGGGAAAGTTCCCCCTTCGGGGGGATCCCTAGAAATTGAAAACTGAAAGCGACCAAGCCGGCAACGCAACCGGCCCCGGCGGTTCCCCCTTCGGGGGGATCCCTAGAAATTGGAAACAACCCTTCTTCATCAAATAGTTTACATGAGGCGACAGTGTTCCCCCTTCGGGGGGATCCCTAGAAATTGGAAACGTTCCATAGTGCCGGTCCTGACCACTTGCGGCCAAAATGGTTCCCCCTTCGGGGGGATCCCTAGAAATTGGAAACGAAAGCGCAGCTCGAAGGCGGCGTTGTGGACGACCAGCTGGTTCCCCCTTCGGGGGGATCCCTAGAAATTGGAAACCGCCAGGTCCGGCTCTAGGGTCTGCAGGGTTACTTGTTCCCCCTTCGGGGGGATCCCTAGAAATTGGAAACGAGACCTCAACCGTCTCCCCATCCAACACAGAGCGGATGGCGGTTCCCCCTTCGGGGGGATCCCTAGAAATTGGAAACCGATGTGCCCACTGCCTTGGACGCGCTGCTGGTTGAGCGTTCCCCCTTCGGGGGGATCCCTAGAAATTGGAAACCTGAGGATGTACACCGAACCCGCGGGTAGGCTAGAAGGTTCCCCCTTCGGGGGGATCCCTAGAAATTGGAAACAACAACCCGACGTCCTAGCCGGCATCCGACAGCGCTACGCCAGTTCCCCCTTCGGGGGGATCCCTAGAAATTGGAAACTGTGCAGCTCCTCGTTGTCCAGGGAGCGACACTCTTGGGTTCCCCCTTCGGGGGGATCCCTAGAAATTGGAAACAGCTGCTCGAGTAGGGTTTTCATCTCGCTAAGATTCATGTTCCCCCTTCGGGGGGATCCCTAGAAATTGGAAACTATTTCCAGCTCCAACAGAACACACCAAAAGCCGTAAAGGTTCCCCCTTCGGGGGGATCCCTAGAAATTGGAAACTCTCGAGGGGGCTGAGTGCGTTAATCGTTGTCTTCTGTTCCCCCTTCGGGGGGATCCCTAGAAATTGGAAACCGATCACACCGCGCTCTAGGTCCAAGTAGATATCTGTGTTCCCCCTTCGGGGGGATCCCTAGAAATTGGAAACGTCCGTGTCCTCGAACTCCAGATCCGCCAGATCCGCGAGGGGGTTCCCCCTTCGGGGGGATCCCTAGAAATTGGAAACCGGAGTCGCCAGCTGCACGCCGGGCAGGACCTGAGGTTCCCCCTTCGGGGGGATCCCTAGAAATTGGAAACGGATCCCCCGTCAACCAACCACTCATCACCTTCGAAGCGTTCCCCCTTCGGGGGGATCCCTAGAAATTGGAAACGGTCTCCGTTTGGGGATCCCAAGTCGGGCTGCTGCTTTCTTTGGGTTCCCCCTTCGGGGGGATCCCTAGAAATTGGAAACGGTACACCGATTACCTCGTCATATTCACTCTCTTCGTTCCCCCTTCGGGGGGATCCCTAGAAATTGGAAACGGAACGATTTGGGACGCGGATTTGATTCCACGCCCCAGGATGTTTCTCCTTCGGGGGGATCCAACTTCCCTCACCCCTGGCCCCTCTCCCACTGGGAGAGGGGAGGCGAGCGGTTAGCTCTTCGGGGGATCCCTAGAAATTGGAAACTCATTCCATCGCCGCTCAAACCGATGATTTTCCTTTGATTGCCGTAAGGCGTTTTGCCATCGATCTAGGGATCTCGCATCCAAACTCGAGGCAGGGATCGGGATCAGATGACTTGGCCGTCGGCTGTGATCCTCCCTTTTAGCTTGCTGGCCCGCTCTTCGGCTTCGTCCATAACCGTATCCAGATGCTCCAGCACCTCACCCGGATGCTTTTCCAGCACCCGCAGGGAGAGGGCCATCCGCCCCTTGGTCTCATCCACATCGAGCACGACGGCTTTGAGGCGTTGGCCTGGCTTAAACAAATCCGACAGCGAGGCCACAAAGCTTTGGCTAACCTGCTTGATGTGTAGTAGCCCGGTTACCCCCTCTTCCAAATCCACAAACACGCCAAAGGGTTTTAGTCCGCTGACCTTGCCCTCCACCACTTGGCCGCTGGTGTAACGGCTCAGGTTCTCGGATTTCACAGCCACCCGCTGGGAGAGCACCAGCTTGTTGGCTTCTGGGTTCACCTCGATAAAGCCTGCCGTCAGGGATTGGCCCACCAGCTCCTCTAGACCTTCCCGTTGGCTGAGGTGGGAGCGGGGAATGAAGCCGCGCAGCCCCTGCACATCCACCACCACGCCGCCTTTGTTGGTGCCGATCACCCGAACGGTTACCGTCTGGCCGCTGGCTTGCTTTTGGGCCAGCTCCTCCCAAAGCCGCTTCAGCCGGAGCCGCCGCGCCGAAAGCACAATCTGCCCCTCTGCATCTTCCCGCACAATGAGAAACTCGGCTTCTGTCTTCAAGGGAAAAAGCACGCTCAAATCTTCTCCTGAGCGGATCCCGGCTTCTTTAAGGGGCAAAAAGGCCGGAGATTTGCCGCCAATATCTACCAAAGCGCCATCGTTCTGATGTTGGAAGATGCGGCCTTGCACCACCTGTCCCGGTTGAAAGTTGAGGTTTTGCCCGTCTAAAGCCCGGGCAAAATCTTCCGCAGAAAACGTATCAGCAGCCTGGGAGCGAGAAGAGCGAACAGTCATGGGAACGGCTCAATTCAAAAAGCAGTGGGCTTCAGGATAACCCAAAACTGGCTAGGGATCCCAGCCTCTCCTCTTTGCAGAACAGAGTCCTTGCGGCTTTGGGAGAGGAACAACTGTGGGGTATTGCACGCAGCTCAGATGTAGTACATCAGCCGCGCCTGTTGCTGTTGTGCCTGCCGGTCGCAGAGGTCTTGCAGGGTGGTCTTCTGGAGAATGGCTACTGCCGCCGCTTGGGCATCTTGCCAAGCTTTCAGGAGCACTTCCCGCTCTGGGGTGAGATCGCTTGGGGACCACTCGCGGGAACGGGCGAGATCTTCCCCCTCGATGGCCTGGATAACGTCCAACAGCGAGATCTGCCAGGGCGCTCGGGCCAGGGAGTAGCCTCCTTTTGCTCCCCGTTGACTGCGCACCAACCCTTGTCTGCGCAAGGTGGCCAGCAATTGCTCCAGGTAGCGATCGGGTATGGACTGATGGGCCGCAATTTCTTTAATCTGCAGCACCTGGCCATCGCTGTAGTGCTGGGCCAATTCCAGAAGGGCCAGGAGAGCATATTCACTTTTACAAGACAGTTCCAAGATATCCATCCTTCCGGGAGAGCCTAGGTCTATGATACTCCGGTTTTTCGCCGGGGTTTGGTGAGATTCCGTCCTGAGCAGGCAAGGGGATCCAGCCGGTAAGGTGGAATAGGCCCCTTTGGGAATGGTTTATGGCGAGTGTCAGCACCCGTGCTGGTTCGGCGCGGATCCCGGTGGAACGATTGCAAGCCTTGCACCAACAGATTGGCAAGTTGATTGCCAACATCGAATCGGTGTTTCAGGGCAAGTCACAGGTGGTGCAAGCGGTGGTCATGGCCTTGGTTGCGGAAGGTCATGTTTTGCTGGAGGATGTGCCCGGTGTGGGCAAGACCACGTTGGCGCGGGCCATCGCCCACAGTTTGGGGGCCAAGTTTCAAAGGATTCAATTTACCAGCGACTTATTGCCGACAGATATCCTTGGCCTCACCCTGTTCAATAAGGGAAAAGGGGATTTTGAATTTCGCCCTGGCCCCATTTTTGCCCATGTGATCTTGGCAGATGAAATCAACCGCACCTCGCCCCGCACTCAGAGCGCCCTGCTGGAGGCAATGGCGGAAAGGCAGGTTTCGCTGGACGATCGCACCTACCCGCTGCCCAGCCCCTTTATTGTGTTGGCCACCCAAAATCCTTTGGAATACCACGGCACCTATCCTCTGCCAGAAAGTCAGTTGGATCGGTTTTTGGTGCGGTTGTCGATTGGCTACCCCAGCCCTGAGATAGAGCGAGCTTTGCTGTTGCAACGGCAACAAGCCGAGCCGGTGGAGGCTCTGCAGCCGGTTCTCTCTTTGGGTGAGTTGCGAGAGATCCAGGCGGCGGTGGATCAGGTGTACCTGGACGGATCCCTGGCGGACTATCTTTTGCAGGTGGTGCAGGCCACTCGTGTTTCCAAGCTGCTGCGGGCAGGGGTATCTACTCGTGGAGCGCTGGCCTTGGCGCGGGCGGCACGAGCTCAGGCGCTGGTAAAAGGGCGCAGCTTCTGTTTGCCGGAAGATCTGCAAGCGTTGTTCGTCTCGGTACTGGCCCATCGGGTTCTCCTGGCTGGGTCGGGAGAGATGGCCGGTAACCGACGGCAAGAGGCAGAGGCGGTGATTCAGGACATTGTCTCCACCATTGAGCCGCCTGTTTAAATTCTTGGCTGAACTCGATCTTGATGACTCCAGCATAGAAATCCTGTCTTGTGCTCCAGTTCATAGGGAAGAGGGGAGCCAAAGATGAGTCCAATAAGCTGTTTCATAACAACCGTTTGAAAAGACCATAAGATCAAGCCAACCCTGTCGTTCTACTGTGGGGCCGACTATGAAGCTTGCTACCTCTCGCCAGCTTTGGGTCAATGCTTTTCCCGCCTTGGCTGGCCTTGCTGTAGCCCTCGGCAGCCTGGGATCCGGTGGATCCCTGTGGCAATCGGGGGCAGCCGCTTTGGCTACGGGAATGACCGGCTACCTCGCTTCCGCCCTGGCCGGGAGTGAAGCCAGAGCCAAAACCCAACTGCTGGAGCAATCCCTGGAGTACTTCAAAAGCCAGCAAGAGTTAGGTCTACAACACCTGCAAAACGAGCTGGCCGATCTGCGGGCTGCTCTTGCCAATTGGGCACCCGTTCGGCAGGAAGAGGAAGCGGGCGATGGAACTGATCCTCAAACCCATTGTGAGTTGGGATCCCAGATCCGATCTCAGCAAGCATGGCTGGCGCAACTGCGTGCAGAAGAGCAAAATCTAAAAGCCTCAATAGAAGATTTGCAAGCCAAAAAACAGAAGCTTGTTCAGTATTTGAAAGAGGGCGCTGCCAAACTCGATCAGCTCCACTCACAACGGGATCTTTTGGCCCAAGAGATTGCCAGCCTCAATCAAGTTCGCCAAGCAACAGGCTCTGGCAACTTTGCCGCCCACCCGTCTGGGTTTGGAAAGGGATTCAGCTCCACTTCTACCACCAAAGCTGCCGCCACCTCCGCCTCGGCCAACACCTACGACGCAATTCTTGCAGCCATTGAGGAGAAGGTGAACGACCTAGACGACATGGCAAAAGCGATGACAGAGCTGGGCTCGCTTGAGGGCAGACGGTAATTCTTCAAGCACCTTCCAAGTCTAGATCCACCTCATGAACCCGCCGCAGGGATCCCTTGTTAAAAGCTGGGAAGCGTAGGTAGGGGTACTGCTCCTTGGCCTGCCGCAGCTCTTGGAAGGCGGGAGCCAATTGATCTTTGGGGGAGATCCCTGTAACCACACACCAGATCTTGGTGCGTGTCAAGGCCACAAAAGCTTGATTGCGCCGGCGCAGTTGCTCCTCCCCACTTAGCCCTGGCTCGGTGGCGTTTTGAAACTGGCAGACGTAGACTTTCCAAGCTTCGTTGCCCTTGGCCCGGAAAATCCCCGACAGGGTGACATGCCCCGGCAAGCGGAAAATATCCTGGCCGGCATCTTCGCCGGCAATGAGGGCGCTAATTCCTCTTTGTTTGAGCCTGGCCTTTAGGCTTTCCCAGTAGGGTTTGTTCGCGCTGAAGCTGCCTACACTTGTCACTAGAAGATCTTCCGGCTGAAAACTCCACTGCTTCAGGTCGCACTCGATCTGTTGGGCAATCCAATTCTGCTCCTCTTCCTCAGAAGGGAAGGGGCGCCAGACCAGCAGCGACTGGGGATCCACCTTGGGATCAAAGTTTTCTTGATCGACGGGATGGCAAGCCTTGCGGGTGAGGGTAATTGGAGATCCAGGCTTACGAAAATCACCTTCTATCACTTCGTAACCCAAGTTTTCCCACTGGTCTTTTTGAGTAACCCCCTGCAAAGGCTGGCCTCCACGCAAAAGACCCATGTTGAGGGCATGGGCAGCCATGAGGATAATCTTTGGAGTGCGGTAGCACTTGCGCAACACAAAGGCGGCTCTCCCTCCCAACTGCACTTTGGGTTTGCCCGTCTCGTCGCGCCCGAATAGCTCGGCTGCCCCCGGCACCGTCAGGGAGCCAACGCCTTGGGCTTCGTCATAGGCCCAATAGAGCCGCTTGGGATCCCGTAAAGTTTGATAGGCTAAACGGTAAAAGGCGGGCGGCAAATCTTGACCTTCATCGATCAAGATGGCGTCAAAAAGTTGAGGGATTTCCTTGGCTTTCTCTTCTAACTCTTGGCAGACATAGTCGAAGGGCTCCGTTGTATGGTCATTTTTATCCCTTAACTCTGCCCTTGCCCGATCCAGGCTTTTGGGCGTTAAGCCACATTGGTGAGCGAGCAGGCGATAAAACCCAAGCTGATCCTGGGATCCCCAGGCATGCATCACCCGAAGCTTTTGCCAATTTGGCTCGATGTCAAACTTGCTCTGACAGACTTCCGAGATTTGCCTGCGAATTTGCTCATAGAGAGAGCGGGTGTAGAAAACTACGGCGATGTCCCAATCCGGGTGGTCGGCGTGGATTTTGGCTGCCCTGCGAGTCAAGACTACCGTTTTGCCCGTCCCCGCCAGGCCCCGCAACCGCTGCGGCCCCTCAGGATATTGGGTGGCAATTTTGCGTTGGTCTTCATCGAGTTTGAAGATCCCTTCTTGGACGCGCCGGATCACCATTTGTGAATCGTAGCCATAGTTAGGCTGGCTATTGGTATCATCTTCCAAAACTAAGCCCAAATGCCGAACAATCTGCTTTAGCTTTCCTTCGTGGAGAGGAGCTTGGGCAACCCGCCTAGCCTCATACAATCTTTGTTTCAGATGCTCGGGTTTCTCCAGATCATCAGCAAACACCAAGGCCCCTATAAGTGGCGGATCCCCAAAACGCTCTTGCCATTCCTGCCGCCGGATCCGGGGCAAAGCCACCCGCTTACCAAAGTTGATCTGATCTATTAGCGTTTGTATATCCGGATTTTTCCGCAGTAAATCCTTGACTTGAAACATTTGCTTGTCTGCTTGTTGTAAAGGGGTTTCTGTTTCTTTTTGCCACTGCCGCATGCGCCATTCGTTGTTGTTGATGCTCTCAATATTGTACAGATTAAAGCCCTTACACTCGAACACCCAAATCCCCAATTCAGCATGAATCAGGAGGATGTCGATCTCAGCCCTGGGATTACCTCGGCGATGATTATAAAGAACAGCTCGATGGAAAAGATAACCCGCGTCCGCTCCTAGCCCTTGGCGTAGCGCATTCCATACCACTGCCTCCGCAGCTATTCCTGGCAAGCTGTCGTCCAGAGCGCCGTCGGGTCGAAAGTGCATGGGGGATCCCTCATTTTCCAACTTGAACCCAGTGTACAACAGGAAACCTGAGCTCTTGGGGAAGGATCCAGGGCCCTTAACGTAAGGTGCGGAATTCCCCACCGTCTATACGGTGGGGATGGATAGCACCCTCTGACTGATTCTGGATGTA
>NZ_JANSJJ010000067.1:0-1042 GCF_047502715.1 Synechococcus sp. H55.10 | reverse complement strand
GTCACCTCATCTCCAACCGTTTTGCACTACCTGAATTGCGGCTTCCAGAACTACTACAAGAAGTACGCTCAACTGGGCAACTTTCCCGACTACTGGTGGCGCTCAAAGTCTAATCCCATTCGCGTTCCCTTTCACTTGGCCTCAAGGGATGCATACTGCTCGCGAGATATCTATCAAATGGTGGCTCTTTACCAAAAGTTCATACTCTATAGCAACTCCATGATTAACCAGAGCTTGATAGAGGAGGGTATCCTCACCCGCATCTACTATCCTTCTCAGTTACTAGCAACTGTACTTAACCCCTGAAAATCCCAGGTTGTTTCAGAGGACTAAAAAAAGCTCCCCAAAGGGAGCAAAGCAAACAGTGGAACCCGCAGAAACTAGTCAAACACGTTGCAGCTCTTGCCTACGAAGGTAGAGAGGCTGGTTACAACCTTCTCCTGGGATCCCAGGCCAATGGTGCATTGAATTCGGCTGCCGGAAGCGGTAACATAGCGGCTTGCACCTGTGACAGCAGTGGTGTCCCAGCGCATCCCTTGAGGTGAAGTACTCTGAACATTACTGGCTACTGGCGTCTCGTAGTTGGGAGCGCTCCACGGGTCGTTCATGAATTTGTCACCTTTGGCGCCGCAGGAGTCCGCACCGGTACTACTAGGACAACCAAACTTGATTCTGGTGTAGTCGTTCGGATACACGCCAACATCCAGGCGATAGACCTCAGAACCGCGACCTACTGCAGTAAGAGCCGCCTGAGCCTCGGCCGTGCGGGAGCGGCGCACTTGGTTCAGGAATTGGGGAACTGCCACTGCAGACAGCACGCCCACAATCACGATCACCACCAGCAGTTCGATCAGGGTGAAGCCCTTGGCTTGGGAGAAAAGTTGCTGAGCCAGCTTGGCCCGCAACAGAGACTGACGAGACTTCGCGCTCATGGTCCTCGATCCTTGGTTACTAGAGAGTTACTTGTGCAGGTTACCTGCCAGTCTTAACCTACCCAGCCTGAGGGCCATTCATAACAGCCTGTCCCCAAGCAAAATTGCGG
>NZ_JANSJJ010000066.1:0-47586 GCF_047502715.1 Synechococcus sp. H55.10 | reverse complement strand
TTAACCAGCGTAACTTTGGACGGCTGTGGCAAATGGTGCGCCGGATCAACACGCTTCATCCAGGACAGCCGGATCCTTTGCAAATGCGCCCCGACCAAAAGTAGGTGCTGCCCTCACCCCCAGCCCCTCTTCCTGAGGGACTCCCTCACCCCCAGCCCCTCTCCCTGAGGGAGGATCCCTCACCCCCAGCCCCTCTCCCTGAGGGAGAGGGGAGTTGGAGGGGTGCGTTTGCGACAGCGTTGCGTAGCAATAACGGCATAACGAACCGTTTCGTTGCTATTGGATTTGAAGTGACTGGGGTAGGTTGATTGTCGGAAGGGATCCCAATGGGCCGGTTGTTTGTCAAAATCTGCGGGATCACCCGTCAGGATCAGGCGGAGGCCATTGCCGCGTTGGGGGTGAGCGCTCTTGGGTTTATTGCTGTGCCCAATACGCCTCGCTATTTGCCCCTACCGGAAATGGCCCGCTGGGTGGGATCTCTGCCCGGCCCTGTGGAAAAAGTGGGGGTCTTTCTGGATCAGGATCCCCGCGTCATCGCCGCCTGGGTGGAAGCGGTGGGCCTCACGGCCATCCAGTTGCACGGCCAGGAATCCCCCCAGGATTGTCGGCAGTTGGGGGAATGGCTGCCCGGGATCCGCCGCATCAAGGCCTTGCGCATTCGCCACCCGGCGGATCTGGAAGGGGCCAATCTCTACCGAGACTGTGTAGAGGGGCTGCTCTTGGATGCCTATCACCCCCAACAGGCGGGTGGAACGGGGCAAACCCTCAATTGGCCGGAACTGGCCCACCGATCCCTGCCCTTGCCTTGGCTGCTGGCCGGTGGGTTGAAACCGGACAATGTGCGGCAGGCCCTCAGCCACCTTCAGCCCAACGGCATCGATCTCTCCAGCGGTGTGGAACGCCGGCCAGGCGATAAAGACATCGACAAAGTCCGGCACCTGTTGCAGCAGCTCCGCTCCCAAGGGTGGGAGATCGCTTCCGGGTGGCCACTGACACATGATAGGCCGGATCCCTAGCGCAGGGACTGAATATCCAACCCCGGCTCAAACATCAGTTCTTTCACTTCTCCAAACCGGCCCATCACCCCAAGCTCCCGGTCGTTAAAGGTCACCAACACACCGCCCGCATTGCCGGTACGCAAAACAATCGATTGCTCCGCTTCCCAATTCAACTCGGCCCCTGGCTGTAGGGTAGCCTCGAAAACCGTTTGCCCATCGGCAATGACCCGCAACCAGGAGGGGCGCTCGACAACGCGGATGTCCAGACGCACCGGCTTGCGCCCCACTCCCCCTGAGTAGGCTTCCAATATCTCGGGAAAAACGCCTTGAATGCGCGTCCATTGGTCAAGGGTGGGAAACAGTTGGCGGGCCGTAGGCTGAGCTGCCGGCAGGGTGCGATCCGGAGAGTTGGCAGCAGGGGGTTGCTGGCCGGATCCCTCTCGGCCAATCCTCGGCAGGCTCACCAGCCAACGCCCAAAGGGATTGCCTGTGCCTTCCAAAAGAGCCGATAATCCCCCCACTGCCAGCACGACCAGCACCACATAGGCGACCCAAAGGTGGAGAGGGCGCAGGGCAAAGGCGGTCTGCCCACCAGCAGCCAGAAGGGGAGCAGATCTAGGGGGCGTTTTGGCCGATAGAAGTGGAAGAGCCTGCCGAGACAGGGCTTCGCCATCCAACCCCAAATAGTTGGCATAGTGCTTGAGAAACCCTTGCACATAGACCGGCTCCGGCAACCGGCTCAAATCGGCTTCCTCCAGCGCCTGTAGATACTGGGAGCGAATAAAGGTATCGTTGGCTACTTCGCTTAACGTCAGGCCCCGTGCCTCCCGTGTTTGCCGCAGCAGGGATCCCAGGGCTTCCAATCGCGTTAGCGGGACGGAGTCCTTAGAGTGTGCTGACTCTTGCATCGTTTGGTCACCTGTGGAAGAGAGGAAGCTGGTTTACAAGCAGCCCCAAATTGTCAGCAGACAAGAAGATACAGCCGCAAGCCGTTCTGTCCTTTTCTCCCCGTACCCAACATTATGAAGAAGGACGGGAAGAGAAAAAAGAGGCGATCTTGGGCAGAGCTGAGCTGTCGGCGGCGGCAAACGGGGCCAGCAAGGCCTGAACCTCTTGGGGATCCAACTGGCGGAACTGGCCTGCCCTCAGATTGCCCAGACGTACTGGGCCGATGGCTTCCCGATGCAAGGCCAGCACCGGATGCCCAAGCTGCTCTGCCACCCGCCGAATTTGTCGGTTGCGTCCCTCAAACAAAACTATCCTCAGCCAGGAGGAATCGGGATGCTTTCTCTGCCCGGAATCGGGGGCAGAACAAAACTCCACTTCCGCCGGCAGAGTGGTGTACCCCCCTAAGTCTACTCCGTCTCGCCACTGTTGCAGGGTGGCCTGGCTCGGATGTCCCTGTACCTGGACTCGATAGGTTTTGGGCAGATGGTAGCGCGGATGGGTTAGCTTCAGTGTCAGGTCACCATCGTTGGTGAGCAGCAAAGCGCCACTGCTATCGACATCCAGTCGGCCCACGGGATAGAGGCGGATCTGTCGGTTCCAGGGTGGGGGAAGCAGATCCAGCACTGTCTTGCGTCCCCAGGGATCCTTACAGGTGGACAAGACCCCCAGCGGCTTGTGCAGAAGCAAAACGTGGCGGGCCGGATCCCTGCAAGAGATTGGCCGCCCATCCACCTCGACGCAATCCTGTTCCGGATCAGCCTTAAAGCCCAGCTCGGTGACCACTTTCCCATTCACCCGAATGCGACCCGCCAGGATCCAGGCTTCCACCTGGCGACGAGAGGCCAAGCCCTGCTGAGCCAAAAGCTTCTGGAGCCGTTGGGGTTTTGCCATGGGGATTGAACGGCAAAAGCAGCAACCGAAGCTGAGGGTGCTAGGCAGCGGAGTCTTCGGGATTGGAGAGCCGGTCGGGCAAATCGACGGCATTGGGGGGCAACAGCAGCATTGCCGACTTCGACCCTGAGCTATCTCCTAAAGAATAGCTGAGGCCACAATCAAATTCTTCTGCCAGCCGGCAGACTTCCTTGAGATCTCCCACCGACCAGATGCTCCAACTGCTGCGAATCTGGTTATCTACCCACACTTCCACACGGTTGCCCTCGATGTGAATGATGCGCTTGGGGTTGATTTCTGAAACGCGGCCTGTAGACTCAGCCAAGGCCTCCGGCCCGCTGACGCCAACGGAAGATTTTTGCCTCAAAGCCCCCAGAGCAGCCATTAACTGCGGCAGAGCCAGTAAAAGGTGCTGAGTGGCTTGTTGGGGTTGCCCTTTCAAGCAGGAAACCAAAGCTTCGGCAACACTCTGGTTCAGAGCCTGCAGAGCTTGGAGAGGGGTGGCACCTGCCAGGGCGGGATCCGGTTGCAGTGGGCTTTGAACATCCATGAAAAGGCAGAAAAGGCATGGACAGAAACTTTACAGCCCTTTCGCAGGTTCGCTACAGCGACGCTGATGCCTTCGCGTTATCAGTGGGCGGCACTATTGCGACTCCCAGTTGGGATAGAGCGCTCTGGTGGTCGTTTAGGCGTGCCGCAGGCATTGATCCTGTTCAGGTAACCACGGGAAGGGCTGTGTAGTTTCTTCAGCCTAACAAATCCAAAAACTTCTCGGTGAGAAAACCTGGCTTTGACATTGTCCGCGTCGCCGCGAAGCCGTTGGCCATCAGGGTAGATTCTTTGCTCTCTTGTGCACAGCAGGCTGAGCTTTAGCGCAGATCCCCCAAGGTGGCACGAAAGTGGGCAGCCATTGTTGTTTGCTCAATTGTCTTCTTCACCCCCGGCGGTGTCCTCCATCGTTTCCTCAACCCCGGGCTCCTCCTGTTGTTGAGCCTCGGCAGGCGGTCTCAGTTGGTTGAGCAGGGTCAGAACCCGGGATCCCCGCTCCAAAGAGCGATCCTGCAAAAACACCACCGTCGGCACCCGTCGCAGGCCGAGGCGCTGGCCAATTTCCCGCCGCACGAAGGGAGTGGCAGAGGCCAGCCCCTCCATGGTCTGCTGCTGGGCCGCTTCATCGCCATAGATGCTGACGAAGATGCGGGCATTTTGCAAGTCATTGGAAACCTCGACATCCACAATGCTGACCATGCCCGCCCCCACGCGGTCATCTTTGATCTCCGAGAGCAGGATTTGGCTGACCTCCCGTTTGATCAGCTCGGCTACCCGTGCCACCCGTCGCGCTGTCGCCATTTTTGGATACCTAGGTTACCGCTCATCCGCAAACCGGCTCTGGCCGGTGTGGAGCAGAGTCCTCGTCGGCTCGATCCCCAGAACAGTAGCCGATGCTACGAGCATCTCTCTCTTCTACCTTTATCTTGAATCCATGTCCACCTTGCCTTGAGTATGAATACCTAAAGCCATCGATGGATGGATGGAGACGTGATGATCAAGACGCCAGAGGCCCTGCGGCGCTCCATTGAGCAGTTTATGCTGAATGTCACAGAGCCGCTTGACCCCTTGCTCTCCCTGAAGCTAACTCAATTGGTGGTGATGTTGGGGGATACAGCTTATGCAATGGGGTACAGCGATGGCCAACAAAAGCCAGATGAACGCTGCCGCTATTGTCCCAGCCGGCTGCTCGACCGTCCAGAGCTTTGACAGAGCCCTTTAAGGTTCTTCATAGTCTAGCTCCTGGCTGTCCGGGAGGGGGGAATGAGTTGAAAGGGGTGGTGGGAACCGGCCAAGATGGGATCCCGTCCCTCAGTAGCCTATGACTTCCCCGGTTTTGATTTGGCACCGTCGCGATCTGCGGCTAGCAGACAACACAGCCCTACACGCGGCGGCGCAGCGCAGCCCGCAGGTGGTGCCGGTTTTCGTTTTCGACCCGCAGGTTTTGCAGCGGGCGGATATGGCCCCGGCCAGGGTGGCGTTTCTCCTCCAGGCATTGCAGGAGCTGCAGGAGCGCTACGCCCAGATGGGGATCCCGCTCCTCTGGCGGCGGGGGGATCCGGCGGTGGAGCTGCGGCAGTTGGCCACCGAGCTGGGGGCGCAGGCCGTGTTTTGGAACGAGGATCTGGATCCCTTGGCCCGGCAGCAGGAGAGTCAGGTGCGGGCCAGCTTGACGGAAGCCGGGATCCTGTCTTTTTCTTACCAAGATATGCTGCTGCACGGTCCGGGGGAAGTGGTGACCCAGGCGGGGGAGCCCTACTCGGTTTTTACCCCTTTCTGGCGACGCTGGTCCAGCTTGCCTAAGCCGGATCCCTTCCCCACTCCCAAGGAGCTCCAGCCGCTGCCAAGCCTGAAAGCTCAACCTCTGCCCAGCTTGGCGGATCTGGGCTTTGTCTGCGAGCAGCGGATCCCGGCGGCAGGCGAGAGGGCAGCTCAAGCGCTGCTGGAGGATTTTTGTCAGGGCCTGCGCATTTTGGACTACGAGCAGGCCCGCAATTTTCCGGCTGAACAGGGTACCTCTCTCCTCAGTCCCCACCTGTGCTGGGGAACCATCGGCATTCGTCAGGTGTGGCAGGCCACGCGGGAGGTGGAAGCAGAGGTGCGCAGTGAAGAAGCCGAAAGCAGCCTGCAAACTTGGCGGCAGGAGCTGTGCTGGCGCGAGTTTTACAAGCATGTCCTGGCCCACTGGCCCCACGTGGAGAGCGGCGCCTACCGACGAGCTTTTGATGCGCTGGAGTGGGGCAACCGGCAGGACTGGTTTCAGGCCTGGTGCGCCGGAGAGACGGGTTACCCCATCGTGGATGCGGCCATGCGCCAGCTCAACGAGACCGGCTGGATGCACAACCGCTGCCGCATGATCGTGGCCAGCTTTTTAACTAAAGATCTGCTCATCGACTGGCGCTGGGGAGAGCGCTACTTTATGCAGAAGCTGGTGGACGGGGATCTGGCCGCCAACAACGGCGGCTGGCAGTGGAGCGCCGGTGTGGGCACGGATCCCAGGCCGCTGCGCATCTTCAACCCGGCCACCCAGGCGGCCCGCTACGACCCGGAAGGGGAGTACATCCGTCGCTACCTGCCGGAGCTGGCGGGGCTAGATACCCCGGCTTTGCTGTGGGTGGGGGAGGATCCCAAGGGATCCTGGGCCCTACAGGAGCGGCGGCGCTGCGGCTACCCGGATCCCATCGTGGATCACAAGGTGCAGCAGCAGGAGTTCAAGCGGCGCTACCAGGCGGTGCAGCAGAGGCGTTCTCAGCCGGCCCAGGGCAGACTATCCACTCTTTCCTAGCTCTGGACAAGACGTGGCAAGGACTTCCCTCACCCCCAACCCCTCTCCCTGAGGGACTCCCTCACCCCCAACCCCTCTCCCTCAGGGAGAGGGGAGTTAGAGCAGCGCGTTCGCGACAGCGTTGCGTTAATGACTTATGGAAATGAAAAGGGGATCGCCTGGATCCCCTCGGTCTTCAGAAGTTCGGAGCCAATGCCGGGTTGCCTGAGACTACGGCTTCAGCTCGCTGGGGATGCGCTCCCCGAAGAGAACTGTGTAGAGAATGCGGTAGATGTCGGTGTTCAGGATCCCGGTGGTGGGCACCAGCTCTTGGGCGTTCAGACCCGCCGCGCGGGCGATAACTCCACTGCCGGCGTCGTCTCCAGTGGCCCACGCCACCGCAAAGGGGCGGCGGTTGCCGTTCTTGTCGGGTGCTGAAACAAATGGCTTCGTACCCGTGCCCTCGACGCCATCGATAGGGGCGCCGCTTTCTTCGGGGTCAGTGGGGGGCAGCGGCTCATCGGCAGACTCCACATCCACCAACTGCATCCCGCCGGCGTTGCTGTCGCTGGTGGTGATCATGAAGGTTTTGGGATTCTTCTCGATGAAGTTAAGAATTACCCCGATGGCATCGTCAGCCCGCTTCATGGCCTCCAGGCAGCCGGAAGCATTGAGGTTGTTGCACATGTTGTCGGTGCCCTCTTCCTCAATGACGGCGAAGAAGCCCTTGGGATTGCGGGAGATCCGCTCTAGGGCAAACTGCGTCATCTCGGCAATGGTGGGTGCGCTGGCGATGTAGTTGGGCAAGTTTTCTTTGCGCAGCTCTTCTTCAGGTTTGTCGTAGAAGGTGTCCTCTACGTTGAACACCCCCAAAACCTTGGCGGCATCCGCCGGCAGCTTCAGCAGCTCGTCGCGGGTATAGACGACGGCATACCCTTTTTTCTTGGCTTCCTCGATGAGGTTGCGGCCATCCTTGCGCTTCCCTTGGCCAAAGCGCCCCTGGACGCCTTCCGGCAACAGCCATTCCTCACCGGCCCCCAGGATGATGTCTACCCCCGACTCCACCACTTCCAGGGCAATCTCCTCGTAGTCGCTGCGCTTGGGAGCTTCAGCCACAAAAGCAGCCGTCCCCGGCTCGATGATGGATCCCGACTGCACCAGAGCCGTGCCCAGGCCTGCCTCAATGGCATCTTCCATAATTGTGTTCAGGGTGCCGTTGGCCGAGGGATACTCTTTGCCGTCGGGATCCAAGCCAAAAGTCGCGCCATGCACGCGAGTGCCTGTGGCATGCGTCACCGCCCCGCCGTTGGAGGTTCCACCCAACAGGTCAAGGTGATGGCCACGATAGGTGGTGATGACAGGCAGGCGATCCCAGTTCAAGAAGCCATCCGGGCCGTAGTGGAGAATGCGGGTGATGTCCCAGTGGGAGGCCGAAGTGCCATCGGGGTGGAAAAAGATCGCCCCGTTGCCGGTCGGCTTTGGCGCCGCCTGGGCCAGGCTAGAAAAAAGGGAAGAGGACAGCAAGCACAGCGTTGCGGCCAAAGCTGCCCTCAGAGAATAGTTACGCATAGTAAACCTGCCCTTGCTTGTTCAAGGCTGAACGTCAAGAAAAGTAACACAGCCTTGGAGCACTTAGCAAGGGCTAGGCTAAACCTGAGGGCAGAGCTCACTTGTAGCGATGGCCTGCCGCCCCAGTCTATGGCAGGGTCTATACCTAGAGTTAACTATCTCTTAACCCCTTCATAATGTCAAGGCTTCTCGTAGAGCTCTTGGGAGACTTGCGCCAGGACATAGCCGTCTTCCGGTCAAGCGGCTCTTTTGGGGGCAAGGGAGGAATTTTGGGTCTGCCAGGCCTGCCTAAGCTGTCTGAGGCATTGTTGCCAACGCTGCAGTTCCCCGGCTGCCAGCGGGATCCCGCCAAAGCGCACCTCCAGGTAGCGCTGCAGGAACTGGATGGCCAGCTCGGCCTGGGGCAAATCGGAGTGGCGCAAGTGTTCTAGGCAGGCTTCCGGCCCCAGGTGGGCTGGGATCCCCACTGCCGTCGCCAGCTCCCGCAGTTGGAGGTAAAGTCTGGAGATTGCCTGGCGGCGCCGCTGCGATTTGGGCAGGGCCGTCGGGATCCAGCGCATGCCGGCAAAGGCCAGACTTGGCAGCAGGATCCCGATCATCCAGGTGGGCCATTCTGGGGGCGGCTGCCACAGGGATCCCATCACCACTCCATTGCCAAGTGTGGCCAAGAGGATCCATCCCCCATCCCGCCAGTGCAAAGCCTGGTAGCGGCGGCGGCGGCCCCAGTAGGCCGTGAAGCCGGTGATCAAAATCACCCCCAGCAGCGGCAGGCTGTTCTGTTGCAGCCTTTGCCCCCAGCCCACCAGACCGCGACGGAAGGCGGCGGCAACATCCTCTCGATCGGAAGAGACCGCTACTGCACTGGCGATCTCCTGAATCTGCCGCCAGATCTGCCGCTGGGTGGATAGGTCGTACTGGATGACGTACTTAAACCAACGGAAGCGCAGGCTGTCGTAAAAATCCTGCAAGGGATCCCACCAGCTTTGCCGCTGGCTAACATTGGCCTCTGGCGGCGTGGCGTCGAAGAGGATCCATCCATAGGGGCCAAAGGGGATCTCCGTCCAAGAATGGGCATCGGCGTTGCGCACCGCCAGGTACTTTTCCTGCGCCACCCAGCGCCCGCCCAAAAAACCATTGACCACGCGGGCCGGGATGCCAAGGCTGCGGGCCAGCACCGTCAGGGCGGTGGCAAAGTATTCGCAGTGGCCGCGGCGGTGGGTAAACAAAAAGGCCTCCAAAGGCGGTTCGGCCCCGGGATCCGGCAGATCCGTGGTGTAGGCGTAGTTCTCCAGCAGGTAGTTCTGCAGAGCTGTCGCCTTGCCAAAGACATCGGGGATCCCGGCGGTGATCTCCTCTGCCAAGGCGGGAATGCGCGGATCCAGATCTGCCGGCAGCTGCAGGTAGGCTGCCTGCTGGGCTGAGTCAAGAGCACTTAGCAACTCCGCCTGGCCGAGCTGGCGCAGGCGGGGCCCCAGATCGCGGGGGATCCAGCTCACGGCGCGGTAGAGATAGGGCAGCCGGGGGGGCAGGGAATGGCTCACATCCCCGCTCTCGTGCAGGAGCAGGCGGCGAGTTTGCCGTTGCCATGCCTGCTGAGGGGTCATCGCCCCCCCCCGATCCAACCACTCCACCTCCAGCAGCGGCGCCACCCCAAAGACGGTGTTGGTGGCCAGCGGCTCTAGGTAGATAAGCTGCTCCAGGGGGAGGAACTGGAGGTCGCTAGCAGTGGGGATCAAGGGGGAAGCCGAGAGGGCAAAGACCCCTGCTGCAGTGGGGAAAATCGGGATCGCGCGGTTCAGCGTCCGCGACCAAGCCCGCCCGTCGTAGCGATCAAAGCTGATCCCCCGCCAGTAGAGGGACTCCACCTGAGGCGGCACCCCCGCCGGGAACTCCACCCGCATAACAACAGTGCTGTCGGTCTTGAGGGTGCCGAACTCCCCCAGGCTGACTTCCTCGGCAAAGCCAGTGGTCATCACCGGCGAGCGGGCCTGCCGGCCTAGGAGCCCCAAGCTAAGGCGCGGAAAGAGGAAAAACAAAACCACCGCGAGAAGGGTTGCCAGCAAAGCCAGGGATCCAAGCAACCCCAGAAAGTTGAGGTCGATCCCGCGGACTTGGCTAGCCGCCTGGGGGTGCTGCTCCGCCTGCAGGCGCAGGTGATAGAGGGTGAGGTTAACCAGCCCCACCCCCACATACAGCAGGAATAAAAACCCAAAGCTGATGTCCTCGTTAAAGAGGGTGGCAATGGCCATCAGAAGCAAAGACAACACCGCCAACTGAATGTGGTCGGCTGCCCGCTCCCGCTGAAACAACTTGGCCCCCGTAAGGTAGAGCACCAGGCCTATGGCCCCATCCGAAAGCGGCAGCACGCCCGCAAGCACCAGGGCCGCCAGGCTGACCAGCACGCTCACCGTCAGGGGCATCCACAGGGGCGCATAGCGGGCAAAGCTAATGCGGGGCGGCTCCCAAAACCAACTGGCAGCCCCCGCTGCCAAGCAGAGGGCGATAACCGCCGGCGACAGGGCCTGATCTCCCAGACAAAGGGCGGCAAAGGCGATCCCCACCAGCAGGTAGATGAAGAGCTTTTGGACGGCAAGCAGTGGCCAGGTCATGGGCTAGGTTGCTTCGGGATCCCTCAAGTGGCCCTTCCAAGATAGCCAAGTCTTTCCTCTTCTCCTGCCCCCTATTGCCGGCACCCCTTGCGATGGGGAGAAGACAGACTTCTGCTGCAGCACTAGAATCGTTAATGTTCCTTAACTTTTGTTGTTTTTCGACTCGCCAATTTTGGGCAGAGTCTCCACCCACGCTGCACACAGAGGGGATGAGATGTCCGGCCAAAACGAAATCCATGTGGTGGGGGCGCGGCAGCACAACCTCAAAAACCTCGAGCTGCGGATCCCGCGCAATCGCCTGGTGGTGTTTACCGGCGTCTCCGGCTCTGGAAAATCTTCTCTGGCCTTCGACACCATCTTTGCCGAGGGGCAGCGGCGCTACGTGGAGTCCCTTAGCGCCTATGCGCGGCAATTTCTGGGGCAACTGGACAAACCGGATGTAGACCGCATCGAGGGCTTGAGCCCAGCCATTGCCATCGACCAAAAGTCCACCAGCCACAACCCCCGCTCCACGGTTGGCACCGTGACCGAAATCTACGACTACCTGCGGCTGCTGTATGGGCGGGCCGGGATCCCCCACTGCCCCCATTGTGACCGGGTGATTGCCCCCCAGACGGTGGATCAAATGGTGGACCAGATCCTGGCCCTGCCGGAGCGGACGCGCTTTCAGTTGCTTGCGCCCGTGGTGAGGGGAAAAAAGGGCACCCACGCAGCGCTCTTGCAAAGCCTGAGCCAGCAGGGGTTTGTGCGGGTGCGCATCGACGGCCAGGTGCGGGATCTCAGCGAGGAAATTGAGTTGGCCAAAACCAAGGCCCACACCATTGAGGTGGTGGTGGATCGGCTGGTTAAGGGCCCCAACATGGCAGAGCGGCTGGCCGATTCCCTGACCACCTGTCTGCGCCAGTCGGGGGGACTGGCGGTGGTGGAGCTCTTGCCCCGTGAAGACGAACGGGAACACCTGCTGCAAAAAGTAGCCGAGGTGGCGGGGCAGTACCTCAACGGCAAGCCAACGGAGCTGATCTTTTCGGAACAATTTGCCTGCCCCGAACACGGCTCCGTGCTGGGCGAGCTGTCGCCGCGGCTATTTTCCTTTAACTCCCCCATCGGCGCCTGTCCCGTCTGTCACGGCCTGGGCTTTGAACCCATCTTCGACCCCGACCGGATCGTGCCGGATCCCAAGCTCCCCCTCTATGCGGCCATTGCTCCCTGGGCGGAGCGGGAGAACCCCTACTATCTGGCCCTACTGGCGGGGGCTGCTAAGGCCTTTGGCTTTGAGCTCGGCAGCCGCTGGTGCGACCTCAGCCCCGAGCAGCAGCAGCTCCTCCTCTACGGCAGCGATCAGGAGATCTACGTTGAGGCGGAATCCCCCTACCGGGGCCGCGGCTACTACCGTCGCTACGAAGGGGTGATCCCGCAGTTGCAGCGGCACTACCAAGAAACCACCGCCGAAACCTACCGGCAAAAGCTGGAGACCTACCTCACCTACCGCCCCTGCGCTGCCTGTGGCGGATCCCGGCTGCGGCCAGAGGCCCTGGCCGTGCGCGTCGGTGGCTACCGCATCACGGATCTCACCGAGATCTCCATCCGCGACTGCCTGCAGCGCCTGGAGCAGCTCCAGCTTACCCCCCGCCAAGCGCAGATTGCCGAGCTGGTGCTGCGGGAGATCAAAACCCGCCTGCAGTTTTTAATTGACGTGGGCCTTGACTACCTCACCCTAGCCCGACCGGCCATGACCCTTTCGGGGGGCGAGGCGCAGCGGATCCGACTGGCCAGCCAGATTGGCTCCGGCCTGACGGGGGTGCTCTACGTGCTGGACGAACCCTCCATTGGCCTGCACCAGCGGGATAACCAACGCCTCTTGCAAACCCTATTCCGCCTACGGGATCTGGGCAACACCTTAATTGTGGTGGAACACGATGAAGAGACCATTCGCGCCGCCGACCACATCGTGGACATTGGCCCTGGCGCTGGCATCCACGGCGGAGAAGTGGTGGCCCAAGGATCTCTAGCCGACATCCTAGCCTGCGAGCGCTCCCTCACCGGCGCCTATCTGGCGGGGCGGCAGCGGATCCCAACCCCAGCTCAGCGGCGACCTGGCAAAGCCGTCTCCCTCAAGCTCACCGATGCCCACAAAAACAACCTCAAGCACATCGATGTGGAGATCCCCCTGGGCAAGCTGGTCTGCGTCACCGGCGTCTCCGGCTCCGGCAAGTCCACCCTGGTCAACGAGTTGCTCTACCCTGCCCTGCAACACTCCCTCGGCCAGAAGGTGCCTAAGCCAACGGAAATGGGGGAGCTACACGGCATTGAACACATCGACAAGGTCATTGTCATCGACCAATCCCCCATTGGCCGCACCCCCCGCTCCAACCCCGCCACCTACACGGGCCTCTTTGATCCCATCCGCCAAGCCTTTGCCCAGACTCTAGAGGCCAAGGCCAGGGGCTATCAGTCCGGCCACTTTTCCTTCAACGTCAAGGGGGGGCGCTGTGAAGCCTGCAAAGGGCAGGGGGTGAACGTGATTGAAATGAACTTCCTGCCGGATGTGTACGTCACCTGCGAGGTGTGTGGGGGCAGCCGCTACAGCCGCGAGACCCTCCAGGTCAGGTACAAGGGCAAAAACATCGCTGAAGTCCTAGACATGACGGTGGGGGAGGCGCTGGAGTTTTTTGCCGCCCTACCCCCTGCCGCCAAGATCCTGCAGACGCTGGCCGATGTGGGCCTTGATTACATCAAGCTGGGCCAGCCCGCTCCGACGCTTTCCGGCGGGGAAGCGCAGCGGGTGAAGCTGGCGGCAGAACTGGCCCGCCGCTCCACCGGCAAAACCCTCTACCTGCTCGATGAACCCTCCACCGGCCTGTCCTTCTACGACGTTCACAAGCTCTTGAATGTTCTGCAGCGGTTGGTGGATGCGGGCAACACCGTGCTGGTGATCGAGCACAACCTGGACATCCTCCGCTGTGCCGACTGGATTATTGACCTGGGGCCGGAAGGGGGCGACCAGGGCGGCCAGATTGTTGCCGTCGGCACCCCTGAAGAAGTGGCCGAGCATCCCGGATCCCACACGGGGCGCTACCTAAAGCAGGTTTTGCAACGACATCCCCCCGGCCACTGAGTAACTCAGGGTTACTCTGAGCCTTTTGCCCGTGTGGCATGATGATCCAGAAGGAAAAGGTTCGCATCCTCCCCAAGGGTAGAGCCAAAGAACTCCGTCCCGCTAAAGTGCTCCGCAGTGCTGACGCGAACGGTAGACCATATATGCCTGGAGTAGCCGGAGTCCTTATGGTAGGGCAGACCCTGGGTGGCCGCTATCAGATCTTGGAAGAACTGGGATCCAGCGGGCAAACCTACCTGGCCCAAGATGGCCATCGCCCTGAACAGAGCTGGGTGGTGATCAGGCGTTGGCAACCTCGCTCTCCCAAGGGGGAAGAGCCCTCTGCCGCCCGGCAGCGATTTGAACAGGCAATGGCGCTGTGGGAACGCCTGGGATCCCATGAGTGTATCTCACGCCTGCTGACTTATTTTGAGCAAGAGGGAGATTTTTACTGGGTAGAAGAGTGGATCGAGGGGCAGACTCTGGAACAGGCCCTGCGCCAGGCCACTGAGCAAGGTCAGCCTTGGACAGAAGCTGAGGTGCGGGCCTTTTTGCAAGATGTGCTGCAAACCTTGGCCTTGCTACACAGTGAGGGGGTAAACTGCTGCAACCTAGAGCCCTCTCGCCTGATCTGTCGCCGGGCGGATGGCCGCTGGGTGGTGTTGGGCTTGGGCTGCTGCAACTCTGGGCCCGAGGCTGCCGACAGCGATCTGGAGGCACTTGGGCTCATCGCCATACAGGTCCTCTCAGGGATCCCGCCCCACAAGCTGTTTCGCGACCCGTTGACGGGGGAGCTGCGCTGGCACGATCTGGCTCCTACCAGCGCTCCTTTTGCCGCTTTTTTGGACTGCCTGGTGGGTTGTGACCCGCGGCAGCGCTTTGCTTCGGCAGCGGCAGCTTTGGCCGCTCTCCAGGCTTTGCCTCTGGCAGAGGGCGTCTCTCCCGGCGCTGAGATCCTGCCCGACCCTGTTGCCGCCGCTCCCTTACAGGAGCCGACTACGCCGCCGCGTTCCTCGGTATCACTGCGGGCGCGTTTCTGGATCCCACCACTTTGGGCGGGGAGTAGTCTGGCGGCTTTGCTGGTGCTACTCGGAGTTGCCGCCTGGCAACTGGCGGCCAACCTCAGCCTGTGGGGAGAGAAGGCAATTGTGCCCAGGGACTCTGTCCCGCCCGCGGGAACGAGGGCAAATTTGGGATCCGCTGGGCTCAAAAGCTTCAGCTCCCCAGAGCAGCCGCCCAATCCCTCCAGGACTGGATCCCTATCCTCTTCCAGCCCTGCCCTCAACCTAGCTGACTGGGCCAAGTCCTTGCGGCTCAAGGCCACGCTGGAAGGCCCCGCCGCTATCACCGCTCTGGCCATCAGCCCGGATGGAGATCTCCTGGTTGCCGGGGGAGACGACGGTGTCATCCGCTTTTGGGATCCCCAGGCCGGCCAACTGCTGCAGAGCTGGGTAGGCCACGAAGGTTCGATTGAGACGCTGGCCATCAGCCCCGATGGTACCTTTTTGGTGAGTGGGGGGGCCGACAAGACGGTGCGGGTTTGGGATTTGGTCACCCTGGGGGATGGGGTGCCACGGCTGCAGTTGCAGGGCCACACCGAGCTGATCAACAGCGTCGCCATCAGCCCCGATGGCCGTTGGATTGCCAGCGGCAGCGCCGACCGTACCATTCGCCTTTGGCAAGCTGAGGATGGCCAGTTGGTGCGCACCATCGACAGCGCCGCCCACCCGGTTACCCAGGGGTCAGGCATTACGGCAGTGGCCTTCGCTCCCTCTGGGGTGGCGGAAAAAAGGAGCCCGCCCTGGATCCTGGTGGCCGCCAACGGGGATCCCACCGTTCATCTTTGGGATCCCGGCAGCGGGGCTTTGTTGAAAACCCTGGAGGCCGACTACCCCATCGAGCAGGTGCTCCTCAGTCCCGATGGCCGCCACTTGCTCGCCGCCAGCGCTTCCGGCGTCTGGATCTGGAACGTGGGCACGGGATCCCTCGAGCGCACTCTGGCCCAGCCCTTGTCTGGCTTGGCCACCCTTGCCCTCAGCCCCGATGGCCGCCTGCTGGCCAGCGGCACCGATCACCGCGCCCAGCAGATCAAACTCTGGGATTTGGGCAGCGGCAAAGAGTTGCGCACCCTGGGCGGCCAGACTTGGATGGTGAGTGCTCTGCTGTTTGGCCCCAACGGGCAAACCCTTCTCAGCGGCGGTGCCGATGGCGCCATTCGCATCTGGGGGCCAGAACATCCTGCCTCAGAAGGGGACTCAGCCTTGAGGAATCGAGCCAGGTAAAATACTCCACGGAGAAGGGATCCCAGCAGCATGGGCAGAGTGGTCATTATCGGGGCAGGGCTGGCCGGCTTAACCTGCGCCAAGGTGCTGAGCCAGGCGGGTTGGAGCGATGTCCTAGTCCTGGAAAAAAGCGACGGCCCCGGCGGGCGGGTGCGCACCGACGCGGTGGAGGGCTTCCGTTTGGATCGTGGCTTTCAGGTGCTGTTTACCGCCTATCCCCAAGTGCGGCGGCATCTGGATCTAGGCCAGCTCAATCCCTGCCCCTACCGTCCGGGAGCGATGCTGGCCCAACCCGGTCGCTGCTGGCTGTTGGGGGATCCCCTGCGGGATCCGACCAGCATTGTCCCTTCCCTCTTCAACCCCTTGGCCAGCTTTGGCGACAAGCTCAAGGTGCTACAGTTGCGGGCGGAGCTGGCGCGGCGCACCCCAGAACAGGTTTTCCAAGAAGGACTGGGGGGATCTGACCGCTCGGTGCGGGAGTTCCTAGAGGAGTACGGATTTTCCCAAAAGATCTGCCAGCACTTCTTCTACCCCTTTTTCCGCGGCATTCTTTTGGATCCAAATCTGGCCAGCAGCGCCCGCCTCTTTGCCTTTTATTTCAAGATGATGGCCGAAGGAGCCATCGTCACCCCGGCGCTGGGCATGGGAGAGATTGTCCGCCAACTGGCCAGCCACCTTGCCCCAGAGCAGATCCGCTACCAAACCTCGGTGGAGCGCATCCTGGTGGAAGAGGGAAAAGTGCGCGGGATCCGCACCGCCAAGGGCGAGGAGATCCCTGCCGAGTGGGTGGTCTGCGCCACCGATGCCCCTCAAGCGCGGGCTTGGCAAGCGGAGCTCTGCCCTCAAGCTGCTGCGCCCATCCCCACCCAGGGACGGGCGGTGACCTGCCTTTATTTCTGCGCCCCCTTTTCCCTGGCCCGCGGTGCCTACTTGTACCTCAACGCCAGTGGCCAAGGCTGGATCAACCACTGGGTGCAGCTCACCCGCCTCAGCCCGGCGCTGGCTCCTGCCGGCCAACACCTCTATTCGGTGACGGTGTTGGGGGATCCCCCTCTGGGCGATGAGGAACTGGCCCAAACCTGCCGGGCCGAGCTGCAGACCTACTTTCCCAAAGCCCCCTTGGAACGATTGCGCCTGCTGCGGGTGTATCGGATCCCTTTTGCCCAGTTTGTCCAGCCGCCCGGCTTTCAGCAGTATCTGGTTCCCACCGGCAGCGGCCTGCCGGGCCTCCTTTGGGCTGGAGAATACACCCACCAGAGCAGCCTCGAGGGATCCCTGCGCAGCGGCGAACAAGCGGCGGCCTGGATTTTACAAAAATCTTCTGTATAGCAAGACACAGACTTTGACTTTCTTAATCCCCTTCTCAGCCCAAAAAGGGGGATGGCGTGGTATGAAGGGGGTGGTTGCCACAGGGATCCCTCTGCCATGCAAAGCGCTACTCTTAACCCGTTTTCCCTTCTGCAGCGCTCGTTTGAAGTTGTAGGCCCCGTCTATGGGCCGCTGTTGATCCTGGCCTCTCCCGGCTTTGTCATTCCCATCGTCGCAGAGCTGATCCCACTTTTTGGGGGGATCCTCAATTTGGCCTACAGCCTAATTGTTGCTCCCATCCTGGCTGGCGCAGCCTTTTGGCTGGTGGATCAGCACCTGAAGCGGCAAGCTCCCCTGCTGGGCAACAGCCTCGACCGGGCCCTCTCGAAGGCAGTGCCCCTGGTTTTCGGCAGCATTCTGCTGGCGCTAATTGTCATGCTTGGGATGCTGCTGTTTGTGCTCCCTGGTATCTACTGGGGGGTAAGGCTGGTTTTCACTCTCTGTGCGATTGCCCTGGAAGGCAAAGGTGCCACGGAAGGTCTGGGCTACAGTTGGAACCTCGTCAAAGATCGCTGGTGGGGCGTGTTTTGGGCTTTGCTGGCCGTGGGCTTGATCTTCGGCATCCCACTCCTGATTTTGTTTCTTGTTGGGGGGATCCTGGGAGCTGCCTTGGGTGCGGTTGTGGTTGGAAATGCTGCCGTCACAGCAGTTGCGCCCATCCTCGATATCTATACGGTGCTCCTGTTCCGATCCCTGCAGCACTTGAAGGGGCAAGCGGCCTCTTGATTGCGGCGTTTGTCTCGGATGGCAAAAAAGGGGAGCCCTCACCCCCGGCCCCTCTCCCAGGGGGAAGCCAGCCCAAGCGCTCCGCGCCGCTCACGCGACCACCCCCAGCCCCTCTCCCAGGGGGAGAGGGGAGTAATGCCAGAGAGCTCTGCCGAATCTCTAGTTAGGGAGAAGGGCGCTCCAGGATGCCACCTCCCAGCAGGAGATCCCCGTGGTACCAGACGGCGGCTTGGCCAGGGGTGACGCCAAATTGCGGCTCGGCAAACTGTAGCTTCACCCGCTCCGGCGATTTTGGGATCACCATAGCCGGCACCGGTGGGGTACGGTAGCGCACCTGCACTTCCACGGCCAAGGGTTCTGCCGGCGCAGGGATCGAGACCCAGTTCACCCGCCGCACCCACGCCTCAGCTTGGGTGGCTTCTTCCCGCTCTCCCACTACCACGCGGTTCATGGCCGCATCGATGCGCACCACATAGAGAGGACGGGAAGAGGCAATCCCCAGCCCCTTGCGCTGGCCGACGGTGTAGTGGTGGATACCTTCGTGATATCCCAGGACTCGCCCCTGGGTATCGACAATTTCCCCCGGCCTTTGACCCAGGTGCTGGTCCAAAAAGTTGCGCATCGAGCCGTAGGTCTCGATCAAGCACAGATCCTGGCTTTCGGGCTTGTTTGCCGTAACCAAGCCGTAGCGCGCGGCAATCTGACGGGTCTGGGCCTTGGTGTACTCGCCCAAGGGGAAGAGACTGTGGGCCAGGTGCTCCTGGCTGAGGTCGTAGAGAAAATAGGACTGATCCTTCTGCCGATCCACCGCCCGCAGCAGTTGATAGCGCCCCAGCTCGGCCTCAAAACGCACCCGCGCGTAGTGGCCGGTGGCGATCTGAGAGATGCCCAGCGTCTCGCGGGCATAGGCCAGCAGGGGGCCGAACTTCACCAGCTTGTTGCATTGGGAGCAGGGCAGCGGTGTGATCCCCTCCCCATAGCCGGCCACCAGGTAATCGACAATGGCGGCCTGAAACAGCTCACGGCTATCCACCACATGGTGGGGGATCCCCAATTGCTCACAGATGGCAGCAGCATCCACCAGGCCGTCGGTGCAGCACTGGCCTTTCCCCCGCATCAGCCAGAGAGTCACTCCCTCCACGGCATAGCCCTGTTCGTGGAGAAGGGCCGCCACCGTGGAGCTGTCTACCCCCCCAGAAAGGGCCGCCACAATGCGGGGCCGAGAGGGGGATCCGGCTATCTCCGGAGCAACTAGAGGATGGGGGCTGGTAACCATCGCAGCAGGGGATTAGGAAACAACAAGGGTCGGCAAATCCTCGCCTCCCTACACCAGGCCAAACCCGGATTTCCAGCTTAGCTTGCTTCCGAATCGGCTGGCCGGGATCCCGCCTCAGGCGTGGGTTCTGGGAAGCCCCTTTGGCGCAGCCGCCGCAGCGAATCCAAAGCCGCCGCGGCAACGCTATCGTGGGGATCCCTGGCCAGATAGTTGAGGGCAGAAACACTCTTGGGCGAGGGCAGATTTCCCAAGGCCTGGGCCAGCCGCTGCCGCACCAGCCAATCTTCCGACTGGGCAAACCGCAGGATGTGATCCAAAGCCCGCAGATCCCCCAGTTCTCCCAGAGCTGCAATGGCCGCCTGCTGCAGCAACACTTCCGGCCCCTCCAACGCCCGCAGCAGCACCTCATAGGCCCGTGGATCCTTCAGGTTGCCCAGGGCCACGGCGGCGCTGAAGCGCACCAGCCACTCCACATCTTCATAAAAAGCGCGCACCAGGGCCTCGAAAGCCCGCGGATCTTCCAAGTAGCCCAGGGCGCCTGCCGCATCGGCGCGAATGCCGTAGTCCGGGTCTTGGGTGAGGATCTCCAGCAGCTTGGGCAGACAGGCGTCCGTCTGCTTGATCCCCAGGGCAAAGACGGCAAAAGAGCGCACCTGCAGGTTTTCGTCGTCGATGACCTGCAAAATCAGCGGCACCGCCTGCTCCGCTGGCACATCCCGCAACTGGGCCAAGGCCACCATGCGATCCGCAGGGCGTTGGCTGCGCAAGCGTTGGGCGATTTCCTCCAGACGAGCGGGGTTGACAGGATCCAGAGCAGAGACAGTCATGGCCTTAACAAATGTTTACAGTCTCTCTTCATTATGGCAAATTGGGCTGCGCTCGGACAGGGGCCGGCTTTGAGGTCGGGATCCCTATCGACAGGGGCTGAGGCTTTGATTGGGAAATCCTAGCATTGTTGCTGAAAAAAGCAGCTCGATTGAGCCGCTCCGAAAGACCTATACAACACTGAACAAAAGTCCACTTTTGTCTAGGTTGCTGCTTTCTTCCTGCTTCCACGACTCATACCTAGTCGGCGAACCAACCGCTCCGAAAGACTTACACAACGCTGAACAAAAGCGGACTTTCGTTCAACTTGTTGCTTCCTTCCTGCTTCAACGATTCATACCTAGTTGGTTGCCCAACCCCGGCAGAGGAATCTCCACAGGCGTAACTTCCCCTGGAGCTCAGGGTAGTTTGATACCATTTCACCAGGTTGTGGGAGGCATTTAAGTCGCGGTCTATCACAAAACCGCATTTTTCGCAGCGAAACACTCTCTGGTGCAGTGGTATCTTTTGCTGATGACCACAGCGAGAACACAATTGGCTAGAGGGATAAAACCTATCCGCTACAGCCAATTGACAGCCGTAGAGCTTTGCTTTGTACTCTAGCTGTCGCTTAAACTCATAGAACCCACAATCGGCAATGCTGCCCGCCAACTTGGGGTTCTTCACCATCCCCGAAACGTTCAAGTCTTCTATAACCACGACCCGATACCTCTTGGCTAGGTACGTGGTCAACTTGTGCAGGTTGTCTTTGCGCAGGTCGGCAATTCTCTTGTGCAGCCTGGCCACCGCCATCGCTGCTCGCTTTCGATTTCTGGAGCCCTTTTGCCTGCGGCTCACCCTTCGCTGCAACCGCGCCAGCCTCTTTTTTGACCTTCGATAGGCCTTTGGGTTGGGAAAGGTCTTGCCGTTGGAGCAGGTGGCCAGGTTGTGGATCCCAAAGTCCACCCCAACCACCTCTCCGTCCTTCTCTGGCTCTGGGGGGGCAGGGGCCTCGAACTTGAACGAAATATACCACCGGTCGGCTTGGCGGCTAATCGTGACGTTCTTGGGAGACGTTGCAGGTAACTGCTCGTGGCACTTCAGCCAACCTAAGACGGGAACCTTGATTCGGTTCCCTGAGATTTTGATGGATCCTTCCAGGTAGAAGCTGTCATGCCTACCCTTCTTCTTGAACACGGGGAAGCGCCCCAGCCCCTGGCGCCACCTCTTGATTCCTTGCTCCAAGTTTCTCAGGGCTTGTTGAGGCGCACATTTCGATACCTGGTAGTACCAAGGGTTTTCCTTCTTGACCTCTGCCACCAGCCGCTTATGTAAGTCGATGGCTGTAGGGAGCTTGTGCTTGTTCTCCAAGGCTTGCTTGCAGATTGCCAGGCCCCAGTTGTAGGCGTGCCTGGCCACGCCTGCGTGCTGGGCAGCCAGGGTCCTTTGCTTGCTATTCAGGTCTAACGCTGTCTTAAAGGCTAGCAACACAGGCCACCTTCCATTCGCTGCTACAGGATAGCACCTCTTTCTGAAAAGTGAACGATGTTAACCCTTAGCCCAGCGTTTTTCAGACAAACCATGACTAGAGGCGAGCCCCATCCCCAAGATTTTGGCTATTTTGGTGATGCGAGGCTCTCTCCCGGTGGTCTCTATGCTGAAATCTTCGCCTGGTCGCCAACTGCTCTCACTTGGGATCCTCCTGCTGTCGGCAGGGGGCATGTTGTGCTTGTCCCCTCGTTTATCTTCTGCTTTGGCCAACGAACAAGCGGTTCCCGAAGCGGAGCTGGCGCTGCAGCCGCTTTTGCCGCCGGGATCCCGCATCCTCCGCTCCCGTCGGCTGAGCGACACAGCAGCCGAGATCTGGGTGGAGTCGCGCGGCGGCAGCAGCCCCGTGATCATGCGGCTGAATGCCTCAGGCCGTTGGGAACAGGACATGAACGCTACTCTGGCGCGGGGAGCCAGCCAGATGCAAGCTCTTGCCCGGCAACAAACGGCAAACCTGCCCGACGGCTTTGGCCAAACTGCTCCCGACCAACCTCCGCCGGTGCCTTCTCTTCTGCAGGCTACCCAAGCTGCCTCTAGCCTGATCCCACCGGTGGATCGGGAGCAGGAAACCCAGCGGGCCTTAAGTGGAGCCGGACGGGCGGATCCCTTTGTGCCCCAAAACGTGCGTGCCCCTGAGCCAACCCTTGACCTGCCACCTCTGCCTCCGCCTCCGGAACTGCCTCCGCCCGGTGGCGAAGTGCCCGTAGCAGTGGCCACGCCGCTCCCGACGCCCACTCCTGACCCGGCGGCCTTTGCCCGCAGCGTGCAGGTTTCTGGGATGATCCAGATTGGTGGCGAATCCTTTGCTTTGGTTTCTGGCCCAGGCGTCATCCCTTCTGTGGTGCAGGCCGGGCAGAACTACCAAACTGCCAAAGTGGCCGGAGTATCGGTGCCAGAGCGACGGGTTGTGCTCTCGGAAGGAGGCGAGACCGTCGTGAAGACAATGCAAGACACCACTGTGATTGTGGGTGCGCCCTAGCCGTGGCTATTCCAGAGCCCAGCGGTTTGATCTATTCTCCCGCCTCTGGGCAAGGGATTTTTCCAAAGTCAAGTCTAACTCCCCTCTCCCTCTGGGAGAGGGGTTGGGGGTGAGGGAGTCTGGGAAAATCAAAAACGAGGCTCGCTGTTGAGGCGTGACGGCTGCTGTTTTAAATAGCGCAAGAACTCCCGCAGTTCGGCCTCATTCAGTTGGTGGCGAGATTTTTTTTGGAAGCGACGCTCCAGGAACTCTTGTCCTTCCTTGCGGCCCCAGCCAATACGCTGCATCTCGACATCTGTTTGAGCAATGATGTCTGATAGATCATCTCCATAGGCTCCCGGCTCGCTCAAGCTGGGCAATTCTGAGGGAGTCGGCTTCGCAGGGATCCCTGTTGGCTCAGGGGCTTGAGGGGCAGGAGAAGAGTGGGTGCGCCCATTGGCCAAGGCCAAGTCGGGAGTTGGCAAATAGGGCAGCCTGGCGGCAGCAGAATCCATACCCAAGCTCAAGGAAGTTGCGGAATGACCGAATCCTGCGTGGTTTAAAGCGCGCTTCAGCGCAGCATCTTCCGCTTCTTCTACTGTGTTGGAGCCGGCAATACCACTACCCAGAACCGTGTTGTTCACCACCACCTGGGCTTTGACAATGTAGATCCCTTCTTCTACGCGCAACAGATCGGTGAGCAAACTGCCCATAGGGTACCGCTCTCGAAACTGTTGAATCATGTTTGCGCCGAAACCTGTCGCTGCTCGGGTCTTGACTACAAGCTAGCTTGAAAGTACGCCTCACATCCAGATCTCAATGCCTCAATCTCAAATCAACATCGGCTAAAGATGTCTATCGAGCAGATCCCAACAAGAAGAGAAGTCTTTCCCAACAGTCAGCGTTCGGCTCGACAAGGGTATGCTATGGCCAAGGGATCCAGTTGCCAAGGTTGCCCTGAGTGGCTGGCTTGGAAAAGGAAAACTGATTTATTATCGCTGCACAGCAAGGCATAACGGAGAACCATGGCTAGCGATACAACCGGGGTCAGCTCAGCCAGTTTGGGGCAGGCAGCCATTCGAGAGCGCAATTATGGCACTGCTTTGCAGTTGCTGCGGCGGGCTTATCGTGCGGATCCCAGCCCGGAGAATGCCCGTTGGCTGGCCACCGCCTACGAAGAAGCGGGGTATGCCCAATTGGCCGCCCTCTATCGAGAATTGGCCCAAGAGCGCAGGGAGACTCCCAAAGCAATTCAATTCCAAGCCCCCAAACCTCCCGGCGCCCTTGCAGAACTGAAGCAACCCCCTTCTGAACCGCCGGAGCGCAAGACCATTCCCTTGCCCCAGCCGATCCCACACCCAACCCCACCGGCATCCTCTCCGGATCAGCCGATTTGGGTCTACAAGCCCGCCCCCATTGACCCCAAAAGCATCAGCCGTCAAACGCCCCTTCGATCTCAAGCCGCGGAGCCTGCCCCTTCCCCTCAACAATCGGCGGAGAGGAGCAACTATCTGCCGGTTCAACACGCCCCGGATTTACAAAACCCGCAGCAGGGATCCCCCTTCCTGCGGCGGCTGAACCAACTGCATCGCCAGTTTAAGGATCGGCCCACGGCGGAGCTGGCTCTGCAACTGGCGGAAGCCTACGACGAGCAGAAGAACTTCAAAGAGGCCCAGCGCTACTACCGAGAGGTGTTGGATCTGGATGATTCCTGGCTGTTGCGACCAATGGTGCAGGAGCGCCTGGAAGAGCTGCAGCAACTGCAGGAGCAGGGTTCTTTGGCGGATCCCTCGGCCCAAAGTTTGCTCAAGCTGGCCGAGAAGTTGGAGCAGGAGGGGGAAATCGCCCGGGCCGAGCAAGTTTACCGCCAGATCCTAAAAATGAATGCCACCTTGGATGTTTATGCTAAGGCTCGCAAGGGGCTAAATCGGCTCTATCCGGACGGAAAGCGGTGAACGGCAGACCCTCGCATTTCCCCTGAACCGTCACAATTCGGAAGCAGCTTCTCCTCAAAATGGATCCCGCGGGTCGAGGGCATCTCGCAGACCATCCCCCAGCAAGTTAAAAGACAAAGAGGTGAGCACCACCATCAGGGTGGGGGCTAGCACCAGCCAAGGCTGCAGAATGATTACCGAAGCATTGGTGGCCAGCGACAGCATATTTCCCCAAGAGGCATCCGGCTGTTGGATCCCCAGGCCGATCAAGCTCAGCACCGACTCCGCCACGATGTAGCCGGGCACCGCCAAGGTTGCCGAGATCACCACGTAGGTGGTGGTCTGAGGCAGAATATGCCGCACCAGCAGATACAGGGATCCGGCCCCGGCCACCCGCGCCGCCTGCACAAAGTCTCGCTCCCGCAAGGACAGCACCTGGCCCCGAATGACCCTGGCCAAGCCCGCCCAACCCACAAAAGAGAGGATGGCCACAATCACCAAAAAGCGCTCGGCATTGCTGAAGGGCACGCCGGTCAGCGGGTTCACCTGCAACACCGCCGCCAGCGACACCAGCAAATACAGGGTTGGGATCGACATCAACACCTCAGTCAGCCGCATCAGCAGTGTATCCACCCAGCCGCCGAAGTAGCCGGATATGGCCCCCACCAGCAGGCCGATGGGAAAAGAGATGCCGATGCCCACCAGGCCAACAAACAGGCTGACGCGCCCGCCATAGACCAGACGGCTGAAGTAGTCGCGGCCCTGATCATCCGTGCCCAGCAGGTGCAGCCGCGCTACCGGCAGCCCTTCCTCTGGCCGCAGGGGGACGGTGCCGAACAAATGTCGATCCCAGGGGATCAGCCCCAGCCAACGGTAAGGGGTGCCGGCCACAAACAGGCGGATCCCGGCGGGACGGCTGCTATCCACCAAAAGCGGACGTTCGCCCGTTTCCAGATCCACCGGCCCCTGGCGGGTGGGGTAAACGTGGGGCCCCAGCCAAGCGCCCGACTCATCCCACAAGTGAATGGCGGTGGGGGGCAAAAGGGATCCCCCTGGCTGCGATTCCAGCGGGCTGTAGGGGGCAACAAACTCGGCAAAAATGGCGCAGACGTAGAAAAAAACGAGAATGTAGGCTCCCACTTGAGCCCAGCGATTTTGGCGCAGCCGTTTCCACCACTGCATGAGGCCAGGATCCCGGTTGGGCGAGTTGCCAGAACGAAGTTGGCTTTTAGTGTAGCTAAGCTTTGGGGTTATTTCGAAGACACTGCCCACGCCGTCCAATCTTGAACGGATCCCCCTAGCCGGCCAGGGAATAGCTGGGGCTGCAGGGGGCCATCATTTCCATCCGAGCTGCGGCGATGGTCTGCGGCAGCACCCCCACCAGCCGCGCCAAAATGTCATCCGGCAACTGCTTGACCAACTCCGCAGAGAAAAACTCCTCCAAGCTAAAGAGCAAAATCCGCGCCCGCTGGGCCGGCAAAGGATTATCGGTGATCTGCTGCAACCAGCGCATCCAGTGCAGCCGCTTGGTATAGGCGTTTTGCCGCTCTTGATAGCTCTGGGGATGCAACAGAGCCACATCCCCAATCGGGATCACGCTGCTCGACTCCACATCCAAGGGCCCCCCCACCGCAGCGCCCGGCCCGGCAAACTCGGCATGAAACGTCTTGCAGATGATCAAGGCGTTGTGCCGCTGCGGATCCACCATCAGCAATTGGCCGCTGCTGAGGCTGCGAATCAGTTGACCTGGCTCAACCCACTGAACCAGGCTATGGCTGTTGGGAGAGGGCTCGTTCATACCTCTTTAAGATATCTCAGCTCCCCTTCCCCTTACATGAGATCTTCAACTTTCGCAGCTCTGCTTGACCAAATCTTCATAGATTGGGGGGAGAGGGCCAAACGTGGCCTTCCCCCAAGCTACTGGCGGGGGGTTTGGATCTCGCCGACAACCCGAATGGCGATCCCTTCGCCGGCCTGGCAGCGGCCAATGCGGCGAGCATAGGAGTAGCCGGCGCTGTGGAGCTCTTGCAAAAGCTCTGCGGTGAAGGCGGGATCCACCGCCAGCAGTAAGCCGCCGCTGGTTTGCGGATCCGACAAGAGCAACTGCTGCCACTCCGGTAGAGAGTCGGCCTCTACGCCTTCATAGCCTTGCCAGTTGCGGCGGGCTGCACCTGGGAAGATCCCCGCCTCCGCCAAGGAGAGGGCCTCGGGCAAAAAGGGAATAGCAGCCAGATCCAACTCGGCGCTTACCCCTGAGCCACGGCAGACCTCTAGCAAGTGTCCCAAGAGGCCAAACCCCGTTACATCGGTTAGGGCGTGAACCTGGGGTCGCCGCGCCAGTTGCGGGCCGATGCGGTTAAGCTGGGTCATCACCTGCAAAACCTCGGCGTAGCCCGCTGCGCTAAGCTGACCCTTTTTTAGGGCGGTGGTCATCACCCCGATCCCCAGCGGCTTGGTTAGGATGAGGTCGTCGCCGGGCTGAGCCGTGGCGTTGCGGCGGATGTGCTGCGGGTGGGCCAGGCCTGCCGCCACCAAGCCGAAGATGGGCTCGGGCGAATCGATGGAGTGCCCCCCGGCCAAAGGGATCCCGGCTTCCTGACAGATCTGGATTCCCCCGGCCATGATCTCCCGAATAGCCGACAGGGGCAGGGTGTTGACCGGCATACCCAGAATGGCGAGGGCGAGAATGGGCGTGCCCCCCATCGCGTAAACGTCAGAGAGGGCGTTGGCTGCAGCAATGCGGCCAAAATCCACCGGATCGTCCACGATGGGCATGAAAAAGTCGGTGGTCAGGATCAGGGCCTGCTCGTCGTTGAGTTGGTAGACGGCGGCATCGTCGCTCGTTTCAGCCCCCACCAACAGGGCCGGATCTGACCAAAGAAGAGGCAGCTCCTTAAGAATCTGCTGCAGCAGCGCCGGGGCAATTTTGCAGCCGCAGCCGCCGCCGTGGGAGTACTGGGTGAGGCGAAGGGGAGTCTCCATGCAAGCAAAGGGAGAAAACGTCGGCCTGACTTTACTGTAGCGGCAGCTGGCGGCAACTGGAAAAAGGGGCGCTGGGCTAAGGTTGAAGAGATCCCTCTACCCATAGCGTTGCCATGTCTTTTGTCCCCTTGCACTTGCACAGCGAGTACAGCCTTCTGGACGGGGCTAGCCAATTGCCGCGTTTGATTGAGCAGGTGGTGGCGATGGGTTTGCCAGGACTGGCCCTGACCGATCACGGCGTCATGTATGGGGCCATTGAGCTGGTGAAACTGTGTAAAAGCAAAGGGATCAAGCCGATTATTGGCAACGAGATGTATGTTATCAACGGCGATATTCGAGACAAAAGCCGCAAGTATCCCAAGTATCACCAAATTGTTTTGGCCAAAAACACCCAGGGCTATAAAAACTTAGTGAAGCTAACCACTATTTCCCATCTCCACGGCGTTCAAGGCAAGGGGATCTTTGCTCGCCCCTGCATCAACAAAGAGTATTTGGCCCAATACAAAGAGGGGTTGATCGTGACCAGCGGCTGTCGAGCTGGGGAAGTGCCCCAGGCCATTTTGCAGGGGCGGCCAGAAATTGCCCGCCAGGTTGCCGCCTGGTATCAAGAACAGTTTGGAGACGATTACTACATTGAGATCCAGGATCACGGCTATCGAGAAGACCGCTTTGTCAACGTGCAATTGGTGCGCATTGCTCGCGAATTGGGGATCCCGATCATCCTCACCAATGATAGCCACTTCATCTCCTGCTGGGATGTGGAGGCCCACGATGCCCTGCTCTGCATCCAAACAGGCAAATCTCTCACCGAGAAAGATCGCCTTCGCTACAGTGGGACGGAATACCTGAAAAGCCCAGAAGAAATGCGCCGCCTCTGCCGCGATCACCTGGAGCAAGAGGTGATCGATGAAGCCATTGCCAACACCCTCAAGGTGCTGGAAAAGATCGAGGGCTATGACCTATTTGGGGAAATGCGCATGCCCGACTACCCGGTTCCACCGGGCCATTCTGCCGATAGCTATCTCACCGAATTGGCCTGGCAGGGCTTGGCAAAACGCTGCGGCGTTGCCTATCCAGATCAGATTCCGGAAAACTATCAGGAGCGCCTGCGCTTTGAGCTGAATATCATCCAACAAAAGGGCTTCTCCAGCTATTTCCTGGTGGTTTGGGACTACATTCGCTATGCCCGCGAGCACGGGATCCCAGTAGGCCCAGGCCGCGGTTCGGCAGCCGGATCCCTGGTGGCCTATGCCCTGCAAATTACCAATATTGACCCCGTCAAATATGGGTTGCTCTTCGAGCGTTTTCTCAACCCAGAACGGCAATCGATGCCGGATATCGATACCGATTTCTGCATCGAGCGGCGGGGAGAGCTGATCGACTATGTAACCCGCAAGTATGGTCAAGAGCGAGTGGCCCAAATCATCACCTTTAACCGCATGACTTCCAAAGCTATTCTCAAAGATGTTGCCCGGGTGCTCGATATTCCCTATGCCGAAGCCGACAAAATGGCAAAGCTGATCCCGGTATCGCGGGGTAAGCCTGCCAAACTGGAGGAGATGATCGGCGAGAACACGCCGGCTCCAGAGTTCAAAGAAAAATACGAGAAAGACCCAACCACTCACCGCTGGATCGAGCTGGCCCGCCTGTTGGAAGGCACCAACAAAACCTTTGGGGTTCACGCTGCTGGCGTGGTCATCGCCAAGGATCCCTTGGATGAGATCGTGCCCTTGCAATACAACAACGAAGGCCAAATCATTACCCAGTACTCGATGGAAGATATTGAGTCTCTGGGCCTGCTGAAGATGGACTTTTTGGGGCTGCGCAACCTGACGATGATCCAGCGGGCTGTGGAGCTGATTCGAGAGCACAGAGGGGTCACCATCGACCTGGATAACCTACCATTGGATGACGAGAAAACCTACCAACTTTTGGAAAAGGGAGAGCTGGAAGGGATCTTCCAACTGGAATCTTCCGGGATGAAGCAGGTGGTGCGAGAGCTCAAGCCTTCCAACTTAGAAGACATTTCCTCGGTCTTGGCTCTTTACCGACCGGGGCCATTGGATACGGGCATGATCCCAGACTTTATCGATCGCAAACATGGCCGCAAGCCGGTAACCTATGCCCACGATCTCCTCAAGCCAATCCTTCAAGATACCTACGGCGCCATTCTCTACCAAGAACAGATCATGCGCATTGCCCAGGACATGGCCGGCTATACCCTGGGCCAGGCTGACCTGCTGCGGCGGGCGATGGGGAAAAAGAAAGTTTCCGAGATGGAGCAACAGCGGGAGCAATTCGTCCGGGGAGCTTTGGAGCGAGGTGTGGCCAAGGAAGTGGCCACGGAACTATTTGACCAGATGGTTGCTTTCGCCGAGTATTGCTTCAACAAATCCCACTCTACGGCCTATGGACTGATTACTTTCCAGACAGCCTATCTCAAGGCCAATTATCCAACAGAATACATGGCGGCGCTGCTTTCTTCTGTGGGAGGGGATCAAGATAAGGTGCAGCGCTATATCACCTATTGTCTGTCGATAGGGATCCAGATTCAACCGCCCGATATCAACCGCTCTGGGCTGGATTTTACCCCCCAAGGATCCAGCATTTTGTTTGGTCTAGGGGCGGTGAAGAATGTGGGTGAGGGGGCGATTCAAAACATCCTGGCTGCCCGCCAGGCGGGGGGCCCCTTCACCTCTTTGGCCGACTTTTGCCAGCGGGTGGATCTGCGCCTGGTTAACCGTCGCGCCATCGAGTCGCTGATCTGTGCAGGCGCCTTTGATTGTATTTCCCCCAACCGCAAGCAATTAATGGTGGATCTGGATCCCATTCTCACCTGGGCGACGGAGCGGGCCAAGTCCAAAGCCATTGGTCAAGCCAGCCTATTTGATTTGTTGGGCAGCGACAGCAGTGATGGCCAGGGATTTATGGAGGCGCCGCGGGGGCCTGCTACCGAAGATTTTCCAGCGCCAGAAAAGTTAAGGCTGGAACGGGATCTGTTGGGTTTTTATGTTTCGGATCACCCGCTGCGACGGATTCAAGAGCAGGCGCGCCTGTTGGCTCCCGTTAACCTCTCGGATTTGAGCGGCTACGCAGCCGAGACTTCTGTAGGCATTCTGGCCCTAGTGACTGCCATCAAAACCGTAACCACCAAGAAAGGGGATCGCATGGCCATTGTGCAACTGGAAGATCTCACCGGCAGTTGCGAAGCGGTGATCTTCCCCAAGACTTACGAACGTTTGCGCCATCGCCTGGAGGTGGATCAACGGCTATTGATCTGGGCCAAGGTGGATCAGCGGGATGAACAGGTGCAATTGATTGTCGAGGACTTACAGCCAATTGAATCGGTGAGTTGGGTTACGGTGCAACTCCCTCTGGAGGCTGCCGGAACTGTAGAGGAGCGACACCGTCTGCAGGCGGTTCTTACCCGTCAACGCTCGGAAGCCAAGGAAGAAAATCGCATCCCCGTTGTGGCGGCCATCGTCGCCCCTCCCCACACGCTCTGGGTAAGACTGGGATCCCAATTTTGGGTTAAAAATGCCCAGGCTGCAGTTGAGGCCCTCCGCCAAGCTGGCTATACCGCCCGCAGCGAAGCGCTAGCCTCTTAAGCCGTCAACCCAACTGTCGTTCCAGCCAAGTGCGTAACTGGGTCACGGTTAGCCGCGGCGAGGGGCGGGGCAGAGATCGTTCGGGATCCCCCGCCAAGCTCAGCACGGGAACCTCCAGCTGGTAGCGCTCCCACCAGGCGGGGTTGGCAGTAATGTCGCGGATTTCCAATGTGGCGATCTCAGGGATCTGCTGCAACTTCTCCGCTAGGCCCTCGCAGAGGTGGCAGCCGGGCTTGCTGTAGAGGATCAAGGGCGGCCAAGGCATAGGGGATCCCTAAAGGCTGACAGTACAGGCCAGACGACGGTGCTGCAGCGAGGGCATCTGCCGCCGGATAAGCTGCAGGCGCTCCGGGTCGATCTCGGCAATGGCCACCCCTGGTTTTTCGCCGCCGGCATCCGCCAGGATCGTCCCCCAAGGATCCACGATCATGGCGTGGCCATGACATTGCCGCCGCTCGTAGTGGGTGCCCACCTGGGCGGGAGCAATCACGTAGCAGGTGTTTTCAATAGCGCGACACTGCAGCAAAACCTGCCAGTGGTCCCGGCCCGTGTAGGCGGTAAAGGCGGCGGGGATCAACAGCACCTGCGCTCCTCGATCCACCAAGGAACGATACAGCTCCGGAAAGCGCACGTCGTAACAAACCGATAGACCTAGCATGCCCAGCCGCTCTTCCTGGCAGACCACCACCTCGTTGCCGCTCACCACCGTGTTCGACTCGCGGTAGGTGTTGCCGTCGGGCAGGTTGACGTCGAAGAGGTGGATCTTGCAGTAGCGAGCCAGCTCCTTGCCCTCGGGGCTGTAGAGGGCGGCGGTGTTGTACACCTTGCCTTGTCCATCCGGCACCGGGTATCCCCCGCCCAGCACGAATACCTGGTAGCGCTGGGCCATCTTGGCCAAAAACTCCTCGGCCCGCTGCGCGATCTCCGAGGCAAGGCGAGCTTTTTCTTCCTCCGGCCCCATGAAGGCAAAGTTTTCCGGCAAAGCTACCAGCTCACATCCCCGCCGCGCCGCAAAGTCAATCCACTCCTCTGCCTGTTGTAGGTTGCCGGCCAGATCGGGGGTGCTGGTCATCTGAAGGGCGGCTGCCAAATAGGATCGCATGGGGAAACTCCAGGAAAACTCAAAGGATCCAGCCGTCTAGCCCACCAGGTGCCACCAGCCCAACGCAGGCCCCACAAATCGCACCACCACCCAGACAATGGCCAGGAGAATAATGCCGGCCCAAGCGCCCCGAGTTGTCCAATTGTAGATCGTGCGGGCTTGGGCTCTGGTGAGAGGAATATCTTTGAGCTGGGGAAACAGTAGCTCTTGGTCAGGGTCGGGGCTGTTGCGGGTTTTGCGGCGCTTTGCTTCGCCCATAGGGTGACCTCCAAGTTGGCTTTTGCTGTGCCGGGGTAGTGACCCTCATCTTAATGCTGATACACTTCCGGTGCGCCCACAACTTTTCCCAACGGCAGGGTGGCTGGGGGGGGTGCGCCGCCCGGCACTGTCTTTTGCCGATCCACATCGACGAAAGTGCCCTCAGAGGGCTCCTGGACAGGTGAGCACGGCCATGCCCTGGGACAGACCTATGTTGGTTGGCCCCTGCTCCGACTAGCCGGAAATCCACAGAGGGGATCCCTGGTGCTCTTGGGGCCGGCTGCCGTCTTCCTCAGTAATGGCCACCGCCCGCACCCATTCTGTGGATGCAAACACTGGCGGTAGGCGCAGCTCCTGTTCTTGATTTCCCGCCGCATCCACCCGGAAAGCGGCAGTGAGGATCGCCCCCGCCTCATCTTTGGTGAAGGGGGCTTCCGGTTCCAGCACCACCCAGAGCGCATAGACGCGGCCTTCTGGCAATGGTGGCAAACCACGGGCCACTAGCTTCCCTTGCAGGCCTCGCGGATCCACCTCCACCGTAACCGAGCCAGTCACGTTTTCCGCCGTCGGCTGCAATTCATAAGTCAACACCTCGACCGGGATCCCTTGAGTCTGGGCCAGTTGCAGCCTGCGCCACAGGTACAGGTTCCCCAGTCCTAGGGCGACCATTAACCCCACTGCCAGTGCCGCCAGGCCCCGCTGCCAGCGGGGGGATCCCTGAATGGCCGAGCCGGAAGTGGGGAGGGGTTTGGGCGCCGGCTCTGTGTAGGCTTGCAGCAGAGAAGCCCGCAAGCTGGGGGGAGGTTGCTTTTCTTCGACGCCGTAGGCCCTCTCCAGGGTCTGTTGCAGAGCTTGCAGCTCCTGCTGTAGCTCCGGGCGCAGCTTGAGCACCACTTCCAGGCGGTCGGCCTCTTCCGGGGAGAGATCCCCCAGCACGTAGCCGGCCAGCCACAGTTGCAGTTCTTCGGGAGACACAGACTCGGCTTTCATGGGGCGCCTCCCAGCAACTCGCGCAGCCGCAGCAAGCCTCGGCGGGCTCTGGCTTTAACCGTTCCCAAAGGCAGATCCAATTGCTTGGCAATTTCTGTCTGGCTCATGCCTTCGTAATAGGCCATTTTGAGGATTTGGCGTTGATGTTCAGAGAGCTCGGCCAAGGCCGTTTGCACCTCCACTGCCTGTTCGGCGCGGGCCAACTGCTCCAGAGCCGGATCCTCGGCAGCATCGCCCAGTAATTCCACTCTGCCCCGTTCCAGGGATCGCTGTCGATTGCGCCAGGAGCGCAGCCGATCCAAGCAGCGGGAGCGGGCCAAAATGCCTAGGTAAGTGCGCAGGGATCCCCGCTTGGGATCGAAGGAAGAACGGGCCAAACTCAGAAAAATGTCCTGCGTCAGATCTTCGGCCTCGGCAGAGTTGCCCAGCATCTTGCAGGCAATTCCGTACACCAAACCGGCGTGCCGGTCGTAGAGGATGGCCAAAGCTTGGGATTGGCCTGCCTTGAGGGCTGAAAATACCTCCGCATCGCTTCTCTCCTGCAGGGATCCCTTGGCTTTGTCATCCTCGATCTTCATGGGGGGAAGGAAAAAATAAAACGGCGACGAGAAAGCACTCGGGGAAAAGCAGGCTTTGCCTAAGGCAAGCCAGAAAGGACAGCGGCTCCCATAGTCTATCGCCTGCATAGATGGAGATCAACCCTACTTGAAGAAGTGCAGAAGGCCCAATCCCGAGCTGGAATCGGGCCGAAACAAAAGAGCAACAATTGGCAAGAAAGATGATTGGAACTGTAACAACCTGGCCGATCTAGAGGGCAGCCAAGCCGAAGAACGGCCCACCCGGCAGCGTGCCCACAGAGGTGGCGCGACCTGTATTCAGGTCAATTCGATACAGGGTGGAGCCGCCGATGGCAAAGCCGGTATCCACCCCGCCGACCGTACGGATGTCAAACCCGCCCACCGGGCCGAAGTTCACGCCCAGGGGGCCAATCGGCATTTGCACCCCGTCGTTGGGCGGGTTCTGAAATAGCAGCAGGTTGCGCTCGCCGTCGATGTTCAGCAGCCGTGTGGATTGGGCGCCGGCCACGTTGTTGGTGTAGGCGGCAGCGGTAACAGCCGGGCGGGATCCCTGCAGCTCCATCGGGCCAAAGGCCAAAGGTCTATCTTGGATCACTTCGCCCGTGTCGACATTGATGCGGAAGTTCTGGCCGTTGGCTCCCACCAGGCGCAGGCGATCCGGGACGGGGTTGAAGTCCATACCGGACAGCGTGCCCGCCGTAAAGGGAACCGACAGGGTACTGGCCACGCTGGCGGCGCCAGTTTGCAAGTTGATGGTGTAGAGGATGTTGGCGTCGGTGAGGCCGTAGAGCAGGCGATTGGCAGGACGGACATCGATACCGATCAAACTGCCGCTCACCCCCGTCACCGTCAGGGATCCCTGCACAGAGGCATCGGCAGAGCGGATGAAGGTGAGGCGATTGCCGCTGCCCAGGGCCACCAAATCCGCTTGGGAGGGGATCATCGCCATCGGAGAAGGATTGCTGTTGCTGCAGCCCAGCAGAGCTAGGCTACCGGCTGCCACAGATACGGCCACACATTGCAGGCGCTTGCGCATGGAAAATGCTCCCTAAAACAAGAAAACTATCCCTCTGCGCCACCAAATAGGTAGCTACAGATCGCTGCAGCGAGAATTGCTTTTGCCCCTAAAAAAATGAGCCTGAGGGATCCTATTCCCAGGGTGGGAACCTATTTTTGCCCTTCCCTTGAGGAGAAGATCCAACTCTGGGGCGGCGCATGGGGCGCTTCTGTAGCAATTACTCCCATCCTCGCTGCTTGGATGCTTAGGATGGAGATGTTTGGACGGAGATTTTAGCTAGAGGCGCTGGTGTAAAAGCGCAAGGCAAAGCGCCAGAACAGATGGGATCCGACCAACAGCCCCGCCGCCAGCAGGGCGGATCCCACAAGCCACGGCCACTGGGCTCGTCCCAACAGGGTTTCTGCCGGCACTGTGGTCAAGAAAGCCACCGGCACAACGAAGGTAAAAAACAGCCGATAGGCCACCGGATAGGCCACCAGGGGGAAGCGCCCCGCCTCTACCAAGCCCCGCAGCACCTCGGTGACGTTGTAGATCTTGACAAACCAGATGCTGGTGGCCCCCAGCATAAACCAGAGGCTGTAGAGGATGACCAATCCCAGGAGCAGGGGCACCAGACCCAAAACATAGGCCCAGGCCGGCAGCCGCAACTGGATCCCGGCGTAGAGAATCAGCACCAGGCCAAAGCCGATATCCACCAGGCCCCAGGGAGAGAACACCCGGGTTGACAGCCAAAACTGGCTACTAATGGGCTTGAGCAAAACAAAATCCAGAGTGCCCTCCTGCACCTGCTGCACGATGCGGTTTAAGTTGACGTTAAAGAGGCTGGCCGACACCCCCTGCAAGATGGTGAACATGCCCAAGACGATGAGCGCCTCCGGCCAGCTCCAACCCCCCAGGCGGTGCCCCTGCTGATAGAACAGTGAAAGCCCAAACAGAGCTGACCCCAGGCCACCCACGCTGCTGAGGCTGGCAAAGAAGAAATTGGCGCGGTACTCCATTTCTGCCGCTACAGAAGTGCTCCAAAACAGCCACAGCACCCGCAAGTAGCACAGCATTCGTTCTCTCTCCAATCTCAGTTAAAGAATCTCTAACCCGATAAAGCCTGGGGATTCCAAAACGCGGTAGAACTGGCTACCTTTATGCCGAATTTGCCGCCCTCACCGCCAACTGCCTCTGCGATCACTCTGGCCTTAGCCATGCCCTTTTGGCAGAACAAAGCCCTCAGCAATGGCCCTATCCCAAAGGAAGAACTCCTCCCAATTCCGCCCGCCTCTATACAGACTAGCGTTTTCCTATCTCCGACGGTCGCGCTCGCTTTATCCCCCATCATTCCCGTAGCTTGGCGGAGCCGCCGGATCCCCGGTTTCCCTACGTGTTAACCACGGGCAGGCTATACGGCCATTGGCACACCTAAACCCGCACCGGCAGAATTGAAAAAATTAGGCAAATGCACCCCCAGCCTTTTATCGAGATCCATCCTCACGATGCTGAAAAGCTGGGCATCCAAGATGGCGATTGGGTTCAAGTGCGTTCTGCCCGGGGACAGGCCTATTTCCCAGCTTAAGTAACTGCCAACATTGCCGCCGGAACTGTATTTGTGCTCATGCAGTGGGGATCCCTTTGGGCAGAACAAGCCGAGTGCAACGTCCTTACCCACGACATCAGTTGTCCAGACTCAGGCCAGCCGGAACTGAAAGCCTGCGCTGTTGCTCTCCAAAAGGCCAACCCACCGGCCAGGAAGTGCTCTCAACTCCAGAGTTTGTATCCTCGCGGAGATGCCCATGGTTCTGTTTCAATTTGAGCAAGATTTTGCCGATTCTTTGCGATGCATTCCTATGAGCTGAAGAAGTGCAAGAGATTTCCATTGACCCGCAGCCGGAACGGCAAAACCCAGATTAGATCCCGATGTCCGTTCAACAGAAAGCTCAAGACATAGGGATCCAGCTCACTCCCGATTTCTGGAGAAGCTTACAAGATATCCAGAGATTTGCCTTAGTAAAATTAAGCCGATCCCATCACGAAAACAAAAACTTCTTGCCTGCTCTGCAAGAGTTTGGCCTGGAGCTGCCAGTGAGCAGATAGTTAAGCTCAGTTGTTTGAATGCACTTAGGCGAGACGATTCTCCAGTGCTTTGGGCCGCTGCAGGCAACTACCCCTTCTGCCACTGGAATGACCCCAGCCACTTGATGCGGGATCCCTCTTGGATAAGAGAGGGCCAGATCGTTGCAGGAGAGAGCGCCGACGGGGCGATCTCCGTGCTCGGGCAAAGCAGAGGGTTATTGTTGAGGAGCTTAAAGTAAAGTTGAGGTTTTGATACTATCATTGCAGTCTCGTTACCAGAGGAGCTAGGGTTTAAGCATCAAAGCTTTTTTAAAAACTGCTTTAGGGGCCCCGGAGAAGCGACCTCTCTGGGGCCCTACTTCTGCCTAGGAAGCTGAGGGGGTTACTGGGCGGGCAGCGCACCTCGCCGGACGGCAGGCCCGAGGGCGCGGCTGCCGATGTCGGAGCGGTAGTGGGCTTTGGGGAACTGCACCTGCTCCACAGCGGCATAGGCTTGGCGCAGCGCTTCTGCTAGAGTTGCCCCTTGGCCGGTAAGACAGAGGACACGCCCGCCGTCGCTGAGAAGCTGCTTGCCCACCTGGCGAGTGCCGGCATGGAACACCAGGGCCCCGGTGGCGGCGGCGGCCTCCAGGCCGGCAATGGGGATCCCTCGCTCGTAGCTGTCAGGGTAGCCGGAGGCGGCCATGACCACGCAGGCGGCGTAGCCGGGTTTCCACTTCAGTTGCACCTCGGCCAGCCGTCCCTCGATGCAGGCCAGCAGCACCTCGTCCAGAGGGTTTTCCAGCAGGGGCAGGATCACCTGGGCTTCGGGATCCCCGAAGCGGCAGTTGTACTCCAACACATAGGGATCCCCATTGGGCGTGATCATCAGGCCGGCGTAGATCACCCCCTGGTAGCGGATGCCCCGCCGCTGCAGAGCCTGCAGGGTGGGATCCAGCACTTGGGCTTGGATGCGGGCCAACAGTTCTGGGGTTACCAAGTAGTCTGCCGGAGCGTGGGCCCCCATGCCGCCGGTGTTGGGGCCGGTATCGCCATCGCCAAGGCGCTTGTAGTCTTGGGCGGGCAGCAGCGGCAGGCAGATCTGGCCATCCGTCAGGGCCAGCACCGACACCTCTTGGCCGGCGAGAAACTCCTCGATCAGCACCTGCTCGCCCGGCTTGGCCAGGGCCGCCTCCAGAGCCTGCACGGCTTCTTCCCGGCTATGGGCAACGGTCACCCCCTTGCCGGCGGCCAGCCCATCTTTTTTGATCACCACCGGATAGCTGCCTTTGCCTGACGCAGTCCTTGCATCCAGGTAGGCCAGCGCCTCGGACAAGTCGGCAAAGCCCACAGCCGGAGCCGTAGGGATCCCCGCTTCCTGCATCAGTTGCTTGGCCCAGAGCTTGCTTCCCTCCAGTTGGGCGGCGGCGCGACTGGGGCCGAAAATGGGCAGCCCCGCTGCCTGAAAGGCGTCCACAATTCCCGCCACCAAGGGCAGTTCCGGCCCCACCACCGTCAGGCGGATCCCTTGCACGGTAGCAAATCGCACCAGTCCCTCGATGTCGGTGGCCGCCAAAGCCACAGACTGACAGCGGGGCATCTGCTGCGTGCCGCCGTTGCCGGGGGCACAGTAGACTCGTGTAACCTGGGGAGACTGCAGCAGCTTCCAGGCCAGAGCGTGTTCCCGTCCCCCGGAGCCGATGACCAAAGCCTGCATGGTGCTATCCCACCTTTGTAAACACCTTGTCAACGCCGCTTGTTTATTTTGGGATGCTCCCCGAACATCCCCCATTAGACCATGTTCCCAACAGATTTCAGAGGATCCAGGCTAGTTTGACCCCAGGGGACGGCCCCGCCAAGTCCAGTTGCGCCCGCTGGTGGTGCGGATGGCAGAAGCCAAGATGATGGCTGCCGTCACCCAGCCTCCCACCGCCGTCAGCCACCAGTAACGCAGCGGCAGGTGGGCCCAACGCCATAGAAGCAGGCGGATGACCCCTTGGCCTAGGATCCCGGCCAGGCTGGCCGCCAAGACCTGCGGGGATCCGGTAGCCACAGCCAGGATCAACCCCAGCCAGGGCAGGCTGCAGATGCCCAAGACAGTGACCATCGCCAACACGGCGAGGGCCCAGTTGCGCTCCAGGCCCAGGAACCAGTTTTTCGTCCACCCTTCCCAGAGGGCGGCTCCATTGGCGTACATGCGGCATCGCACCCGCGGCCCCCCTAGGCAAATCTGCAAGCCCAGGCCGGCCGCTTTGATGCGCTGGGCCAAGGCCACATCCTCGATGACCACATCGGCCACGCCGGCGTGTCCGCCCACTTGCTCGTAGGCGGAGCGGCGAAACAGCATGAACGGCCCGAAGGCAAAGGCCTTGGGACACTTGGGATCGTTGACGGCGGCAAAGTCGTAGCCTGTCGCCAAGATGACCATCATGATGGGCTGCACCAGCCACTCGGCCAGACAGCCGCACACCAACTGAGGCCCTACGCTCACCAAGCCGCTGCCGCTTGCCAGCAACTGTCCTAGGGCTGCTTCAATGGCAGCGGATCCCAGCCGCACGTCGCAGTCGAGAAAGAGCAGGTAGTCGGGGGGATCAGGCTGGGCGGCCAGGGCGGCAACGGCCTGGGCACAGGCCCAGTTTTTGCCCACCCACGTTTGACCCTGGGGGCGGGGATCCCCTTGGAGCAGGTGCAGCCGCGGATCTTGCCGTTCGGCGGCCAGGGCCTGGGCCAGCTCCCAGGTGGCATCGGTGGAGCCGTCGTCCACCAGCCAGACCTGCAGCGGGGCGGCGGTGCTGTCCAGGATGCTGCTTAGGCAGCCCACCACGTTTTCCGCCTCGTTGTAGGCAGGCACGATCACCGCCAGCCGCTCCAGGGCCGCTGCGACCTCTGCCGCTTGCTCCGGCAAGGGATCCCGCAGCCAGGGGGAAGCCCACAGCGCCTGCCCCAGCCGCAGCGCCACCAAGGCAATCGCCAGGGCCGTTAGCGCCAACACCATCGCCAGGATCTCCTGGATTTCCACTCTTGCTTCCCTCTTTCAGATAAGGAACCGATTTTGCCCATGCCCTAGCCCTGGGATCTGCCAATCCTCTAGGCAGACAAAGCCCTCTCTACGATATCGCTGTAGGGGCGGGGGAAGATCAGCCAAACCTGGCTTTGCGTTTCCACCAGGGATCGCACCAGCGGCGAGAGCTGGGCAATTTCCACGTAGCCGTCCTCGGTTTTGAGTTGGATCCCTTGGTCGTAGAAGCTGTAGCCCTGGACGTGGGCCGAGCGAATTCCCAAATAGCTTTCTGGATCCAAGCCATCTCGCTGCATCTTCTGGCTTAGAGTTGCCACCAGCTCTTGGCGTCGCTCTTCTGGCAGGCGGCTGAGGTTGCGGGCCTTGAATAGATCCCGATCCAAATAGCGCCGCGCCAAATCGGCCAAGATGGGATCCTTCCCCGCCATGGCCCAAAAGCGAAAAGGGTAGCTGAACATCACATCGTCAGCGGCCAGATAGAGGGGCAAAGGCAGTTCGAAGGGATCCCCCTTTTGCACCGCCAGCGCCGCCCAACACCAGGCACTCAAGATGGGATCCAGCTCGATCTTTCCCTGGTGCAGGAGCACCTGGGCCCGCTTGAAGAGCCGCTCCAAAATAAAGCGGGCACACAGGCTCTTGGGGTGCTGGTACACCTGGGTGTACATGAAATAGCGCACCACCAGATAGTGCTCGATGGCTCCCAGGCCTTTGCGGGCGGGAATGGAGAGGGATCCCGTCTCCGGGTCGTAGTCCAACACCGTGAGGATGCGATCCAGATCCAGGTGGCCGTATTGGGCGCCGGTGAGCAGGCTGTCGCGCATCAGGTAGTCAAAGCGGTCGCAGTCCAGTTGGCTGGCAATAAGCTGCCCCACCAGCGGCAGGGGAAATTGTTTCTGCCACACCTGCTCCAGTTGGGCCGGCAGTTGCGGGTCAAACTCCGCCACCAGCGTGGCTATCTGGGGATCCTCCCGCACAATGCGGGCCGTCCAGACCTCGTGTCGGCAGCCGAAGATCTCCTCGCCGGCATGGCTAAAGGGGGCATGGCCAATGTCGTGCAGCAGAGCGGCAACCAGGGTAACGGCGCGGTAGGGGCGCAGCTCCGGGTAGCGGCGGGCCAATTTGTCAAACAGGCGCCGCGTAACCTGCAGCACTCCCACCGAGTGGGTGAAGCGGGATCCCTCAGCGCCATGGAAGGTAAAAAAAGCGGTGTCCAACTGGCGGACGCGGCGCAGGCGCTGGAAGGCCGGGGTGTCGATGAGGCGAATCAGCAGCGCCTCGACCGGATCCCCGCCATCCAGGCTGATGGCACCGTGCAGGGGATCGTGGTAGGTGCGGGACTTGCAAAAACGCAGCGCCATACTCCCACCATACTCGCCAATTGGCCAATCTTCGGCTAGCTTGGCTGGGGGCTTCCCCCACCTCTGCAGCAAAGCTACCCCATGGGCTCCCCTACTTGGCAAAAGAGGCAAGCCCCCAGACCCGTTCGGTTGCTGCTGCTCTCTATGGCAATCGGGATGCTGGGGTGGGGGCTAACTGCTTGTTCCGAAGCCTCTGGATCTCCCCCCGCTGTTCTCATACCCAGCCCGCCCGCCCTCACCCGCTACGTTGCTCTGGGAGCCAGTGATGCCGTTGGCTTCAACGCCTCCATCTCCTGCGATGGTCCAGCCAACGCTGCCGGCACCCGCCCGCGGCGCTCAGAGCCGCTGGACTGCCCCAATGGGACGGGGTATGTCCCCCGCCTGGCCCGCCTGCTGCCCGGCCCGGTGGAGCTAATTAACTTGGGCCGCTCAGGAGCGGTACTCAGCCCAGCCATGCAAGCCCTGCGGGAAGGGATCCCGGCCAACCTGCTCCAGGATCAAGTGCCGCGCATCCCTCCCAACGCCACCCTGATCACCCTCTGGGTGGGCGGCAACGACACCAACGCTATTGTCTTCGCGGCAGCCCAACGGGCTCTGCGCGGCGAGGATCCCTTGTCCTTTGTTGAGCGCCAGATCCAACAATTTGCCGCCGACTACCAAACCCTGCTGCAGGCGGTGCGGGCCCGTGCTCCCCAAGCTCGCCTGGCGGTGGCCAACCTGCCCAACTTTGCCCTGATCCCCCTGGGGCAGCAGCAGCCCAGGGGCCTGCGGCAACTGCTGGCTTGGGTCTCCGTCGGCCTCAGCCAACGGGCCATCAACCCCTTGAGCCAAGAAGGGATCCCCGTGGTGGATCTCCTCTGCGATCCCCGCTCCTACCGCCGCGAGTCTTTCTTCCCCGGCCCGCTGGCCGATGGCTTTCACCCCAACGACCGGGGATATGCCGACCTGGCCGAGGCTTTCTTGAGGATCCTGCAGCAGCCCGTCCCGCCCCAGCGCCGCTGCCCGCCCTTTAGCGAGGTGGGATCCCTCCCCTCAACAGCAGAAATCTCCTGGCCACTAGATCCGCACTCCCTCTAGGGTGCCGCGCCGATGATGCCTCTACATCCCCGCTCCTCTCCCGTAGCAGGAAAGAGGCGCTGGAGTCTTGGGAAACCCCAGCAAGCCGGTCTTAAGAAGCCGCCACCGCCGCCGAGGAGCGCCGCCGTCGTCCCAGGGCCAGCCGTTCCTGTTCCGGCTGGGCTTCCCCAACTGGCAGAGAGGTGACCGGCACAGACTCCTCTTCAGGCGACTGGACAAAAACCAGTACCGTCGGCTTGCCGGGCAGTTGTTCGCGGACAAAGCGGCGCACCACCCGCTCCACCTCTGCCTTGAGGCCGGCCCAGTCGATCTCCAGCCTGCCCCGCTCCAGCGAGCAGGCAAAGCGCGGCCAAGCTTGCTTGAGGGTGTCCTCCAGCAGGGGTTTTAGGTCGGATCCTTTAAAAGAATTGCCCTCACCCGCCAGGCCCAAACTTTGCACCTGCGGCGTGCAGAGCAACTGGCCGCTGCCATCCAAGCTGATCACTACCGTCACCATGCCATCTTTGGCCATTTGCTGGCGCTCCTGCAGCATCTCGTCCATGACCACCCCATCGTGGGAAGCGGCAATCATCTGCAGGCCAGAGGGGACGCGGCCCGTGACAGCAATGCGTTCACGGTTGACCTCCACCACATCGCCGTTGCCGATAATCACGATGTTTTCCCGCGGGATCCCCATGCTCATCGCCGTTTCGGCATGTTTGACCAGCATGCGGTACTCCCCGTGGGTGGGGACAAAGAACTTGGGACGGGTGAGGGCGATCATCAGCTTTTGATCTTCCTGGCAGCCGTGGCCAGAAACGTGTAGCCCCTTGTCCTTGCCGTAGATGACATTGGCCCCCAGCTCCATCAGCTTGTCGATCACCCGCGTTACTGCCAGCGTGTTGCCCGGGATCGGGTTGGCCGACCAGATCACTGTGTCTCCCGGCTTGATCTGCAACTGCGGGTGCTCGCCATTGGCAATGCGGGTCAGAGCAGCCAGCGGTTCACCCTGGGATCCGGTGGTAAGGATGATCACTTTGTCGTCCGGCAGGCTGTTGATCACGTGCATCGGCTGCAGCGTTTCGTCCTTGCAGCGGATGTAGCCCAGGCGCCGCGCGTGAGCCACCACGTTCAACATGGAGCGGCCCAGCAAAGACACCACCCGGCCCTGCTGCTCGGCAATCTGCAACACCAAATTGAGGCGATGTACCGAAGAAGCAAAGGTGGTGATGATCACCCGCCCCTTGGCTCCCGCAATCGCCTTGGTGAGACCAGGCAGTACAGAAGCCTCGGAAGGGGTAAACCCCGGCACTTCGGCGTTGGTGGAGTCGCTAATCAGACACAGCACCCCCTTTTCCCCATGCTCGGCCAGCCGCTGCAGGTCGAAGCGCTCCCCATCCACCGGGGTATGGTCGATCTTGAAGTCACCGGTCTGGATAATGACACCCACCGGCGTGTGCAGAGCCACCGTAAAGCTATCGGCAAAAGAGTGGGTGTTGCGGATGAATTCGGCAAAAAAGTGCTTGCTCAAAGGAACGATTTCGCGGGGGGCGACGGGGCGCAATTCTGTGCGGTTCAATAGCCCCACATCGCGCAGTTTCTCCTCCAGCAAGGCCAGCGCCAATCGGGGGCCGTAGATGACCGGAATATCAAATTCTCGTAGGTGATACGGGATCCCGCCGATGTGATCTTCGTGGCCGTGGGTAACCACCATCCCCCGCACTTTGTCACGGTTTTGCTTGATGTAGGTCATGTCCGGCAGCACGATATTCACGCCGTGCATACCCTCCTCTGGAAAAGCCAAACCGGCATCCAAGAGGATAATGTCATCCTCGTAGCGGAAGGCCCAGGTGTTTTTGCCGATCTCCCGTTCGCCACCCAGTGGAATCATCTGCACGGAAGAGGTGGTTTGTGGAGTCACAGAACGAGAAGCAACCGAAGAACGTGATGTTGGCATATGAACTTAGATCCTCAACAGTAAAAAGCAAAAACAGAAATTGGCGCAAGCCATCCCCGACCCAGCTGTGGGTGAAAGCTGAACTCAGCCGCCACAACTCATCCATTTCCCAAAGGGGGAAAGAGCTTTTCAGGGAAAAAGCTACTTACCCACAGGTCAAACACCACAAAAGAACTCCCTGCAAACCCCGGTCATAGCGGAAGCAAAACCTCAAGGTGCCATCATGAAACTTTCGTCGCCATTTGCTTGGATCCCTTCGCTTCAGCCAGTAGGCCCATCTCTTCAAGCACCTGTCGCAAAACTTGCCGAGAACTGGGCTGCAGCGGCGCTAGGGGAAGACGCGCCCGACCCACTCGCCAACCTTGCATCTCCAGCGCTGCCTTGACCGGAACGGGGTTGGTCTCGACAAATAAAACCTTGAACAACGGAAACAGACGCAGGTGGTGGGCCAAAGCTTGGTCGTGCTGGCCTTTGGCGTAGCTCTGAATCAACTCCTGCAGTTGTGGCCCAACCAGGTGACTGGCTACACTGACCACGCCACTGCCTCCCAAAGACAAAATCGGCAGGGTCAGGGAGTCGTCTCCCGAATAAATAGCGAAACGGGAGGGAGTAAGCCGCCGAATTTCTGAAGCCACTTCCATTGTACCACTGGCTTCCTTGATGGCGACAATCGTTGTCAATTCTGCCAATTTTGCCACTGTTTCCGGCTGCAGGCTCACCCCCGTCCGTCCGGGAATGTTGTAGAGCATGATGGGCAGGTCACTGGCCTGGGCAACGGCCTTGAAGTGCTCGTAAAGGCCGAGCTGGGTAGGCTTGTTGTAGTAGGGCACCACCTGCAGAGAGCCGTCCAAGCCCAATTGGGCAGCCTTGCGGGTGGCTTCGATGGCCTCGCGGGTGGAGTTGGAGCCAGTCCCGGCGATCACCTTGGCCCGACCGGCCACAGCATCTCGCACCACGCGGAACAGTTCGTACTCTTCTTGCCAAGTCAGGGTGGGAGACTCGCCCGTAGTGCCACAGACCACCAAGCCGTCGCTGCCGTGGGTTACTAAGTAATCGGCCAAACGAGCGGCCTCATCGTAGTTGAGCTCCCCCTCATCGGTGAAGGGGGTAACCATGGCCGTCAGCACTCGACCGAAGTTCACCGATTGCTTCTCCTCATCAACCTCACCAATCCAACATTTAACCCCAGGATCCAGACCAGACCGGGTTACTTCTCCATCATACCTGCCTTTGCGTCAGGGATCCCGCTCGCCTGCTCTGCCAAAGCCCAACTCATGCCTCACCCGGTTGCCACAGGCCCGAAAAAAGGAGATAACAAAGAAGGCAGACCGTTTGAGCACGGAATGTATAGCATTTGCCAATCTTGCCTCCGCCTTTGGGGGCAGCAGCCTTTGACCGACACCTCAGAGGATCCCTATGGACGCCCTAGCCGCCCTGAAAGAGCGGATTTCCGCCGACAGGTTTGATCCCAGCCGTCGTCTATCGGAAGCGGAGATCCGAGAGCTGGTTGCCTATGCTACGGAAGCCCCCTCTTCCTTCAACATCCAGCACTGGCGGTTCGTTGCCGTTGCCGATCCCGAGGACAAAGAACGCCTCAAGTCCCTGGCCTACAACCAGCAGAAAGTGGCGGATGCGGCGGTGGTGTTTATCATCTTGGGGGATCTGCGGGGGCATGAGAAGCTGCCTGAACTTGTCCAGAGAGCCGTTGCTGCCGGGATCCTCTCTCCTGATCGGGCGGAAGGCTGGGTGAATATGGCCCAAGCCACCTACGCCAACAATCCCGCTTTGGCGCGAGATGAGGCGATTCGCTCCGGGGCGCTGGCGGCCATGGCCTTGATGATCGCGGCGCAGGCGAAGGGGTTAGTGAGCGGGCCGATGATCGGCTTTGACCCGGAAGGGGTGAAGCGGGAGTTCGGCATTGCCGACCGCTACGTGCCGGTGATGCTCCTGGCGGTGGGCTACCCAGCTCCGGGCAACTTGCCCCGCAAGCCTCGCCTGGGGGTGGAGGAGGTGTTGGCTTTTGGGCGAGGGCGGGAGTTTTAGGAAGCCAGAAAATCGACCAATTTTTGCAGGCGATCCCAGGCGGCGCCGCTGGCAAGGATCTCCCGCGCTCGGGCAATTCCGGATCCCCAATCGGGAACAGCTCCCGCCACCTGCAGAGCCAAAGCGGCATTGAGGGCCACCACATCCTGCTGGGCAGGTGCTCCGGATCCCTGGAGGACGCGGGTGAGGATGGCGGCATTTTCCGCCAAGTCTCCCCCCTGGAGAGCCGAGGTGGGCGCAGGTGTGAGATCGTAATCTCGTGGGTTCAAGACTTCTGTGCGCAGGGATCCCTGGGAGAGCAGGCCCAGATCCGTGGCCCGCTCCAGCCCAGCCTCGTCGAGACCTTCCCGGCTGTGCAACACCACGGCTCCTTCCCGTCCCAACAGGCACAGGGCCTCGGCCATCACCGGCACCAGCTCCGGCGCGTACACCCCGATCACCTGGCGGTTGGGGTAGAAAGGATTGACCAAGGGCCCCAACAGGTTGAAAATGGTGCGAACTTTGAGGGCCCGCCGGTAGGGGATCACCGCCCGCATGGCCGGGTGCCAGTGAGGCGCAAACAAAAAGGTGATGCCCACTTCCGCCACCGCCGCCCGCACCCGCTCTGGCTCGGCGTTGAGGTTCACCCCCAGGGCCTCCAGCACATCTGCCGAGCCGACTTTGCCAGAGGCCGAACGGTTGCCGTGCTTCACCACCGGGATCCCGGCTGCACTGACCACAAAGGCCACGGCTGTAGAAATGTTAAACGTGCCGGCTCCATCGCCGCCGGTGCCGCAGGTATCCACCAACAGGGGCAAGTCCAGCGGGGATCCCAGCGAAGCCCGCTGCAGCACCCGCGCCATTCCGGCCAGTTCACCGGCGCTGACCCCCTTGGCTTGCAGAGCCGCCAGGATCGCCCCCGACACCACATCCGGCACTTGGTTCTGCAGCCAGCCGTTCATCAACTGTTCGGCTTGGGCTTCGCTCAGAGATTGCCGATCCAGCAACTGTCCCAAAAGCTGTGGCCAAAGGTCAGCTGTTTCCGTCATGGGTGGGGATCCTGGATGTCAGTGGGCATGCAAACGTATCGGCCCTCTCCGTTACTTGCTTTACATGGGTCGGGCCAGGCCAATGGTTAGTTTAGTATAGTGGGCCTGACCTAGGCCGGCTACCGCTCCCAGCAGAATGGGGGGCTCTGCTTCGATGAACTACCCCACCGCGCAGGCGGGTGGGGTTTCCCCATCCGCTTTACGGCGAGATTTTTGTCTCTTCCTCTGCCC
>NZ_JANSJJ010000065.1:0-9246 GCF_047502715.1 Synechococcus sp. H55.10 | reverse complement strand
ATTGTTTTGCTGGGGATCGTCAGCCTCTGCGCCGACGCCACCTACGAGGGGGCCCGCAGCATCTCCGGAGCTTTTTTGGGATCCCTGGGGGCCAGCGGCACGGTGGTGGGCCTGGTGGCCGGCGGGGGGGAGCTGCTGGCCTATGGGCTGCGCCTGGGCGTGGGCTACTGGAGCGACCGGCTCAGTAGGGATCCCGTGCACCGCAGTCGAGGGCAGTGGCAGCTCACCACCCTGGGCTATGTCCTCAACACGGCGGTGATCCCCGCTCTGGCCTGGGTGAGCAGTTGGCCTGGGGCTGCTTTGCTTTTGCTGGCCGAGCGCCTGGGCAAAGGGATCCGCACCCCGCCACGGGACCTGTTGCTCTCCCATGCGGCGCTGCAGGTGGGCCAGGGCATTGGGTTTGGCCTGCACGAGACCTTGGATCAAATTGGGGCGGTGGGAGGGCCGCTGCTGGTGGCAGGAATGGTTGCCGCCGGCTACGGGTTCCAAGGCGCATTCTTGGCCTTGGGGATCCCGGCGGCCCTGGGGCTGGGGGTGCTGGGGCTGGCCCAATGGCTGTATCCCACCCCGCGCGACTTTGAGCCGGAGCCGGAAACCGCTCCAGCAAAAGGCTTTTCCAGGGTCTTTTGGCTCTATCTCACAGCAGCGGCCTGTGTGGCCATGGGGTTTGCCGACTTTTCCCTCATTGCCCTGCACCTGCAGCAGCAAGGTGGCGAGGCGGCAGGGATCCCCTTGCTCTACGCCCTGGCCATGGGGGTGGATGCCCTAGCCGCCCTGGGCTGGGGCTGGCTATTTGACCGCCTGGGGCTGGGGAGCCTGTTGGGGGCGGTGATCCTGTCTGCCGGTTTTGCGCCGCTGGCCTTTTCCGGCAGCTACGGGCTGACGGTGGTGGGCATGCTGCTCTGGGGGATTGGCCTGGGCGCCCAGGAATCGGTCATGAAGGCAGCAGTAGCCGGCATGGTGGCCGCCCAGGCGAGGGGCTTTGCCTTTGGGCTGTTTACCAGCATCTACGGCCTGGCCTGGTTTTTGGGCAGCGCCCTGATGGGGGTGCTCTACGATCTCTCCCTCACGGCCTTGGTCATCTTCTCGGTAGCCGCTCAAGCCGTGGGGGCAGCTATCCTCTGGGTCTTAATCCTAAGGGGACAGGCTGGGGCCGGGCGATGAAAAAGCCCTGCACCAGATCTACGCCGCGGTCGCGCACCCACTGCAGCTCTCCTGCCGTTTCGATCCCTTCCGCCAGGGTAGTGATCCCCAGCTTTTGAGCCAGCTCCAGCAGTTTCTCGGCAATCACCGCCTTATAGGGATCCCGATCGACGCCGCGAATGAGCTCCCTATCCAGCTTGATGAGATCCGGCTGCAACTGGTGCAACAGGTTCAAGGAGCCGTAGCCGGCGCCCAGGTCATCCAGCGCCACCCGAAAGCCCGCCTGCCGATAGAAGCGCAAAATCCGCTGCAAGTGGTCCAAATCGGGGCTGCGGTCGGATTCGTTGACCTCAAACACCACCCGCTGGGGCGGGATCCCGGCGCGACTAATGGCCCAGACGGTGGAGCGCAGACAAAAGGCCGGGTCGTAGATAGCCGTAGGGCTGAAGTTGATGAAGAGATCCCCTTGTAAGCGGTGCTGGGTGGCCGCGGCAATGGCCGTGCGGCGGGCGGCCAAGTCCAAGTGGTAGAGCAGCCCGGCCTCGCGGGCCATGGCAAAGAGCAAGCCCGGCCCAATCACCTTGCCCTCTTTGTCCAACCCCCGCACCAGCGCCTCGTGGCCAACCACACAAGTGGGATCCCGCCCCCCGACAATGGGCTGAAAGTAGGTGGTGAGACGGTTTTCCTTCAACACTTCCAGCAAAAGCTCAGCTTGGGTGCGGTGGAACAACTGCAGCAGTGACTCCACCCGGGCGCAATCTTGCCAGCAGGGATCCCTATCTCCGGCCAAAAACAGGGCGCGGCTGGCCCGCATCTCTTCTTGCGAGAGAATATCAGCCATTGTCTCCAGGGTCTTCTTAAGGGCTCCCTGGGCAATGGCAACAACTAGGCCAAGGTCTTCTAAAACTTGCACGGGAACCTCTGTCTTGGCCTCCAGAGCCTGCCAGAGCTTCTGGTGGGTATGAGGAGTGGGCAGCCAGAGAAACAAGCGCCCTGGCTCTTGCAGAAAGGCGGGCAGAGCTGGGCAGTCAGGACAAGACATGGGGGTTCAGGAAATGGCCAGATAGGCTCACCGAGGTTATCTATCTTACTTAGCAGTATGTCCTGCCTTCCCGAAAAAAGAAGCCAATCTTCCAGAAAGCTAACTGGGGATCCCCCTCAAAACTCGGCCCTGTTGGCGTTCCAGCAAGCTTCAAAACTGATCCTTCATACCCCGCAGCCGCGCAAAAACCCGCACCGGATCTTGAACGCCGGTGGCCGCCTGCAGAGCCGGCTGATCCCAGCGCAAAAAAGGATTGGTGCGGCGCTCTTCGCCAATGGTGCTGGGCACCGTCGGGGATCCCGCCTGGCGCAGCGCCACCACCTGCTGATAGCGCGCCTGCAAGTCGGGGTTGTCGCCATCTACCGTCAAGGCAAACTTGAGGTTGTTCAAGGTGTATTCGTGGGCACACCACACCCGCGTCGGTTCAGGTAACTGGCGCAGTTGATCCAGGGATCCCAGCATTTGCTCTGGGGTGCCCTCAAAGAGCCGCCCGCATCCCCCAGCAAACAGAGTATCGCCGCAGAAGAGATCCCCGCTTTCGGGGAAGTAGTAGGCAACATGTCCCCGCGTATGGCCGGGCACAAACAACACCTTCGCCTGCCGGCCCGCAAATTCCACCGTCTCTCCCGCCTGCAGCTCCACCCTCTGGCCAGGGATCCGCCCTCGATCCACCTGGCTGCCGTAGACGACGGCGCGGGGGTAGCGGGCCACAAGTTGCAGGTTGCCCCCCACATGGTCGTGGTGGTGGTGGGTGTTGAAGATGGCCACCAGCTCCGCCCCCAGCTCGGCCAATTTGTCCAGCACGGGCTCGGCCACTGCCGGATCCACCACTGCTGCCGTTGCCGTCTCGGGATCGTAGAGCAGATAGATGTAGTTGTCGCGCAGGGCAGGCAGTTGCAGAATGCGCATGGCCGGCTAGTCCTCAAAAATGGCCTGTTCTACATCCTGGCGGCTCAGCGAATAGGGGAAAGACAGGGTTTTCGTGTTGCCATCCGGGTAGGTGTAGCGCACCCAGATGCTGGTCTCTTCTAGGCGCAGGCAGGCTTTCCAGCCCGGCCGCTCGCAAAACCATTGCTCCACATCCTTTGGGTCGCGGGTGCAGCCTTGCTCCTCCAGCCAGCGTTCGATGGCGTGGAGCGGGTGATTGTAGAGAGGTGTGGTGGCAGGGGGCAAAGGCATGGTGAGATTCAAACGCGCGCAGAGAAGCCGTCAAACTAGACAAAAGTTAACAGCCTATTCCATTCAAGCACTTGATCCGTGGGAGGCTCCGAGCGCTTTGGCTGAACCTCATCCCCAAGCAACCGGAGTTGGTTAGCCCACCCCGCCCTCCCGTAGCCAGGCCAAAGCAACCGCCAACACCAAACACGCCACGAAGGTGGATCCCATCAGCAGCAGGGCACAGAGCTCGCCCGCCGAGAGAGGCCGGGTTTCCATGCGCAGCTCGAGAGAATCCAGATCTGAGGATCCCGTTATACTGAGGGAGCCCATGTTGGTCGTCATCGCCCGCAGGCTGGCATCGTAGATGGCCCGTTTTGCCGGGTTGCTGAGCACGAGATAAGCTTCCTGCAGCTCTTGGAAGCAGCGAATGGCCACTTCCGGGGCCAGGGGGGAAGTGTCGGGGTGGTAGCGTTTGCTCAACTGCCGATAGGCCCGCCGAATGGCCTCAGGAGATGCCCCTGGAGACAGGCCCAACCGTTGGTAGTAGGTGAGGGAAGTCAACGAGCGCATGCAAGCTGATCTCGACTAAGTGAGACGGTGGGGACAGCAGAACGCTTCTCCAAGGAGCTGAGCTTTGATCCAGTGTAATCACTTGGCCAGCCGTCGGGATCCCCTGAGCATGGCTCTATTCTCCCTCCTCTTCTTCCGACTTGGCTTTGGGGTAGTAGAAGCCGGTGTTGCGACCGCTCAAAATTGAACGCCCAATGGTCATTGCCCGCTGGGCCTGGAGCTTGGCTTTGCCCAGCCAAACGGCATACCGCCTGCGACTGCGGGCTTTCGAGGTTTTCTTCTTAGGAACAGCCATAGCTTGTACAAGAACACAGCCTTACTAGGCTAGCACTGAGCTTGCACCGTCGATCCCGGCTTTGTTTCGTCAAGTAGTCTATTAGCAGTTGACTCCAGAGAGAGCGAGCATCTCCGCACAATAGGGTTGAGATGGGTCAACTCTTCTACGCAAACCTTCTCAATCCCTTTTCCCGGCAGCCTTGGAGTCGATAGAGTATGGGACATCTTCTGGAACAGGCGGCCAGGTGATATCGGTCACCCCCCGGAAGCTCTTTTGGGTGCAAGCTAAGAATGGACTGTGGCCACTTCCTCGATCCAGGAGATCGCTCAACCATGCGCAACCTCTTTTCCATCTTGTTGTTCGGGATCCCGCTGCTGAGCTTGGGTTGGACGGGGATCCCAGTGGCTGCCCAATCCACCAATCCGGAGCTGTGCCAGAAGTTTCCCCAAGACCTTCGCTGCAATCTCTCTGCCCCCAGCCAGGTAGGACAAGCGCCTCAACCCAGCACTCGCCCGCGCGTTGCGGTTTTGGATTTTGATTTCAGCAGCCTCAGCAATTCCTACAGCCTGCGCGAGGCTTCCCGGGGGGTGAGCGATCTGCTGGTGGATCGGCTGGTGAGAGATGGCACTTTTTCTGTTATCGAGCGCTCGCGGCTGGATGCGATCTTGGCCGAGCAGAACTTGGGGCTATCGGGGCGGTTGGATGCCAACACCGCCGCTCAGGTGGGCCGGATCCTCGGGGTCGATGCGGTGATCCTCGGCAGTGTTACCCAGTTCGATGTGTCGGTGCGCCGTTCCGGCGGTGGGGCGCCGGTCTTAACCCCCTTCGGCAGCTTTCCGCTGGCGGTGGGGGCCGAGTCGGTGGATGCCGATGCCAACGTGCAGCTCAATGCCCGCCTGGTGAGCACCAGCACGGCCGAGATCTTGGCCGTGGTCGAGGGCCGGGGCAACGCCAGCCAGTCGGATAGCACGGTCACGGTTGCCGGCTTTGGCGGGGGATCCGCCACCAGTAACGAAGAAAAGCTGCTGGTTTTGGCCAGCCAGCAGGCGGTGGAGCAAATTGCCCAGCAGTTGGCCGGTTTTGCCAGTCGCTTGGCGGCCCAGCCCCGCTCTTTGCCGACCATCGATGCCTTGGTGGCCGATGTCTACGGCAATCAGGTGATCTTGAACAAAGGCAGCCGCGACGGCTATCGCGTGGGCCTGATCCTTTCTGTGGAGCGCGTCGTTCGCGAGGTTAAGGATCCGGCCACAGGAGCAGTCCTGCGCAAATTGACCGAGCCAGCCGGCCAAATTCAACTGACAGAGGTGGATCAGGGATCCAGTGTGGGCCGCATTCTCAGCGGCACAGGCTTTAAGGTGGGAGATGTAGCCAAGCCTCTCCAGTAAACTCCCAACGCTCTATCTTCAAGACCCTTCAATCGGGGCAAAGCCCTGGCGTTGAATATTTTCGGTAACGGTGCGCGGCTCCAGAAATTGCAGCAGGTAGTCGGGGCCACCGGCTTTGGATCCCACGCCGGAGAGCTTGAAGCCGCCAAAGGGCTGCCGCTCGACCAAAGCGCCGGTGATCTCGCGGTTGATGTAGAGGTTGCCGACAGCAAAGTCTTGGCGGGCCTGTTGGATGTGGGAAGGAGTGCGGCTGTAGACGCCGCCGGTGAGAGCGTAGGGAGTGGCATTGGCCAGCTCCAGGGCAGAGGAGAAATCCGCTGCCGCAATCACCGCCAGAACCGGTCCAAACAGCTCCCGCTGTGCCAGTTCCGATTGGGGATCCACCTGGCTAAACACCGTGGGGCCGACGAAGTAGCCTTTTTCCGGCACGGGCAGGCTGAGTTCCAAGCGGGCGTAGGCTTGGGCCGCTTGAATGGCCTGTTGCAGGCGGGCTTGGGCCTCGGCATCGATCACCGGGCCGACCTGGGTGCTAGGATGAGCCGGATCCCCCACGTTTAACGACCGCACCGCCTCGATCAACCGCCCCAAGAACAGGTCGTGGATCGACTGCAAGACAATGGCCCGCGAGCAGGCGGAGCATTTTTGGCCACTGTAGCCAAAAGCAGAGTTAACCACCCCCTTCACCGCCAGATCCAGGTCGGCGCTTTCATCCACAAGGATGGCGTTTTTGCCGCCCATCTCGGCAATCACCCGCTTGATGTGGTGCTGTCCCGGTTGCAATTGCGCCGCCTGGGCAAGGATCTGGCAGCCCACCGCCTGGGATCCAGTGAAGGCAATCAAATGTACCCGTGGATCTTGCACCAGGAGAGGGCCGATCTCTTCCCCAACTCCTGGCAGAAATTGAAAGACGCCTTCCGGGATCCCGGCTTCGGCGAGGGCCTTGAGGATGAAGCCTGCCAGCTTGGCGGCGACCAGCGAAGATTGCTCTGCCGGCTTGAGGAGCACGCAGTTTCCAGCCACCAAAGCCGCCATCGCCATGCCACAGGGGATGGAGAGAGGAAAGTTCCAAGGGGCGATCACCACCGCCACACCGCGGGGCTGGTAGTGGTAATGGTTGGTTTCGCCGGGCAGGTTGCACGCCCGTCCTCGATCCAGAGCCTCCATCTGCTGGGCGTAGTAGCGGCAGAAGTCGATGGCCTCGGAAATCTCCCCATCGGCCTGGGCGATGGGCTTGCCCACCTCCAGCACCATCCAGGCGGCCAGCTCTGCCCGTTGAGCCTCGATTTGCTCCGCCACCCGCCGCAGGATCCCCGCCCTCACGGCCACAGGCGTGCGCCGCCAGCGGGGAAAGCTGGCCTGGGCCGCCCGCAGGGCTTGCTCCACCTGTGCGGGACTGGCCAACCCAATCTCACCCACCACTTGCTCGGGATCGGCAGGGTTTAAAGAAGGAATAGACTGTCGGGTTGGGCGATATTCTCCGGCAATCCAGGGCTGAACTGTCTGGCCCAGTTGCGTTTGAACTTTTTGCAGGGCCTGAAAAAAGGGATCCCGCTGCTGGGGCTGGCTGAAATCCGTATCGGCAGCCGCGACAAACGAGAGGGAAGGTGGCTGAAACATGGATCCCTCCTCCAAGACAGGGGGGGCCAACAACTGTTCGGCGTCGTAGCCCTGGACACTTTGCCGCAGGAAGGACGTGTTGGCGGTATTTTCCAGCAAACGCCGAATCAGATAAGCCATGCCCGGCAGCAGCTCTCCATAGGGACAGTACACCCGCACCCGCTGTCCCTTCTGCACCAGGGCCTTGGCCAAGGGGTCGGCCATGCCGTAGAGCACCTGCAGCTCAAAAGCAGACTGAGGTACCTCCAGCGCCTGGGCGATGGCAATGGCTTTGGCCTGAGAACGCACATTGTGGCTGGCAATGGCGGCACGCAGATGGGTGTGGTGCTCTAACAAAAGCTGGGTCAGGCGCTCAAAATTGGCGTCGGTGGCGGCTTTGTCGTTGTAAACCGGCTGCGGCCAGTGCTTTTGCGCCGCCAGGATGGTCTCTTGATCCCAGTAGGCGCCCTTGACCAGGCGCACCGTCACCGGGGATCCCCGCTCTTTGGCCCAGGCGATCAGGTTTTGCAAATCGGTGTAGCTATCCCGCAGGTAGGCTTGTAGGGTCAGGCCAATGTCGGTGCGGCTGCGGAACTCCGGCTCCAGCAGCAGCTCCTGTAAAATGGCCAGGGTAAGGGATTTGTAGCGGTACTGCTCCATATCAAAGTGGATCCCGACTCCCAGGGCCTCGCCCCGGCGCAACAGGATGCGGATCCGTTCTCCCACCTTGGCTTTGGCCCCTGCCGGGTCGATGGGGTCGAACTGGGAATAGAAGGCCGTCAGCTTCACCGACACTTGGGGCATAGGCTGCGGCTGCGGCCAGGTTTTGACCACCTTTGCCAATTGCTCCATCGCCTGTAGGTAGCGCTCCAGGTAGGATTGGGCTTCGGCTTCGGTGAGGACGGCTTCCCCCAGCAAATCCAGGGTAAAAGCCATGCCTTGGCGGTGCAGAGTTTCCAGCGTTTGGCTCACCTGCTGCAGGGTTTCTCCGGCAATGTAGCGACGGGCCAGGGCTTCTACAGCAGCGGTGAGGGTGCTGGCGGCCAACTGTCCAGGCAGAGAATGGGGGTCGGCAAAGTTGAGTAGGTTTTTCAGTATCCCCGGCAACTCTACTGCCGGATCCAAGAGATACTCTTGAAGATGGCGAGCCATCTCTGCTTTGCTTTTCAGGCTGGGCAAAACATCGATCAAGCGGAACAACTGGGTGCGCAAATGGGGGTTCTCCATCGCCCAGGCCAGCAGCCTGTCCTCCCAACGCAGTTGATCCCGCCATTGGGCCAGCAGGGATCTCCCCTCGCCCCGAACGGAATTCAACAGAGACTGGGCAAGTGCTTGGGTTTGAGCCTCATAGGCGAGAGGAGCAGCTTGGGCAACCATAGGGCAATCGGAAGTAGAGCTGGCGGGATCCCACTATCCTGTCACGGACGGGATTGAGCCTGAGCTAGATTTTGATAAAGATGATAGTTTCGACGGCCCTAACAGGGCCACTGCGGGGCCTTAAACACCACAAGCAAGACAGTTAAAACCATTGGATACAGGAGAGCTATGCGGGCTTTTGTTGCAGGGGCTACGGGAGAAACGGGGCGGCGCATCGTCAAAGAGTTGGTGGGCCGCGGCATCCCGGTACGGGCGCTGGTGCGCAGCCGCGAGCTGGCCGCACAGGTTTTGCCCCCCGAAGCGGAAGTGGTGGTGGGAGATGTGCTGGATCCGGCCACGCTAAGGGCCGGCATGGAGGGATGCACGGTGGTGCTCTGTGCTACAGGAGCTAGGCCCAGTTGGGATCCCTTGCAGCCCTACCGAGTGGATTATGAAGGCACCAAGAACCTAGTGAATGTGGCCAAAGCCCAAGGGATCCAACACTTTGTTTTGATTTCTTCTCTATGCGTGTCCCAGTTGTTCCACCCCCTCAACCTGTTTTGGCTGATCTTGGTGTGGAAAAAACGGGCGGAAGAATACTTGCAAAAAAGCGGCCTCACCTACACCATCATTCGGCCAGGGGGCCTGAAAAACCAGGACAACGAGGATGGCATTGTCCTCTCCCAAGCTGACACTCTCTTCGAGGGCAGCATCCCTCG
>NZ_JANSJJ010000064.1:0-1048 GCF_047502715.1 Synechococcus sp. H55.10 | reverse complement strand
GTAGGGCGCGTACGCCAGGAGCGAGGATGGTTCGACATCGTCGATGACTGGCTCAAGCGCGACAGATTCGTGTTTATCGGCTGGTCGGGGCTGCTGCTGTTCCCCTGCGCCTACTTGGCCTTGGGCGGCTGGCTGACCGGCACCACCTTTGTAACTTCTTGGTACACCCACGGCCTGGCCAGCTCCTACCTGGAAGGGTGCAACTTTTTGACCGTGGCCGTGTCCACCCCCGCCGACAGCATGGGGCACAGCCTGCTGCTGCTGTGGGGCCCGGAAGCCCAAGGGGACTTTACCCGCTGGTGCCAGATTGGCGGGCTGTGGACGTTTGTGGCGCTGCACGGGGCGCTGGGCTTGATTGGCTTTATGCTGCGGCAATTTGAGATTGCCCGCCTGGTGGGGGTGCGGCCCTACAACGCCATTGCCTTCAGCGCGCCGATTGCGGTGTTTGTGAGCGTGTTTTTGATTTACCCGCTGGGGCAGAGCAGTTGGTTTTTTGCCCCCAGCTTTGGGGTGGCGGGGATTTTCCGCTTTTTGCTGTTTTTCCAGGGGTTCCACAACTGGACGCTGAACCCGTTCCACATGATGGGGGTGGCCGGCGTGTTGGGTGGAGCGCTGCTGTGTGCCATCCATGGGGCGACGGTGGAGAACACGTTGTTTCAGGATGGGGAAGCGGCGAGCACGTTTCGGGCGTTTGAGCCGACGCAGTCGGAAGAGACGTACTCGATGGTGACGGCGAACCGGTACTGGAGCCAGATTTTTGGGATAGCGTTTTCCAACAAGCGGTGGCTGCACTTTTTCATGTTGTTTGTGCCGGTGACGGGATTGTGGATGTCGAGCATTGGAGTGGTGGGGTTGGCGCTGAACCTGCGGGCGTATGACTTTATCAGTCAGGAGACGCGGGCGGCAGAAGATCCTGAGTTTGAGACGTTCTACACGAAGAACATTTTGCTCAACGAGGGGATTCGGGCCTGGATGGCGCCGCAGGACCAGCCGCACGAGCGCTTTGAGTTCCCCGAAGAAGTCCTACCCCGCGGCAACGCGCTCTAAA
>NZ_JANSJJ010000063.1:0-1068 GCF_047502715.1 Synechococcus sp. H55.10 | reverse complement strand
GATCAGATCCGGCTGCAAGCTTGGCAGCATCTGCAGGGCTTGCTGGCCGTTTTCCGCCTCGCTGACGCGATAGCCAATGCTCTCCAACAGATCCCCCAGCAACAGGCGACTGTGGGGCTGATCGTCCACGATGAGGAGATGGCCCGCCGGCTCCTGCTCTCCAGAAGGTGTTATCTCAGGGATTCCACCCCCCACTAGCCTCTCAGCTTGGGCCGATTGCATCTTGGCAGAGACTATCCCTAGCTCGCTGCCTCTAGCGTAATCTCAGCTCCCACTGGCAAGCATCCGCCTTTCCACTGAACTTGCTTTAAGCCGCCGCCAATTGCTTAACCAAAACCCTGGCCAACAAGGGGGCTTTTTCTGCAGCAATCGAACTCGCCAGGGAGCCCATTTCTCAGCCACAATGGGGATAATGTAAGGTAGTCTTGGCTACGTTGGCACCCGTTTTGTGAGCTTCTTGGCAACTTTACCATGTCGTCTTTTTCCTCTGAGTCTTTGCGGGAGCAGGTGCGCTGCATTGATGACCAGCTTTCCCGCCGACCCCTGGAGCTCGATCCGGCAGGCTACTTTGTTATCTACGATGATCGGCAGCAGCAGCTCATTTGCGCCAAGTATTACAGCACCGTGATCAACGAGCGGGGACTGGCCACCGACCCGGAGACGGGGGCGGTGATCCCAGCGCGGGGGCCAGTCAATCGCTCCCCACAGCGGGTGTACGTCGGGCGGACGGCCAAGGAGTTGTGTGTCCAGATCTTTGAAAAAGAAAGCGAAAAGGTCGTCTCCCAGCTTAGCCACGCTGCCTACCTAGGGCGGGAGTTCCAGAAGGCAGAAGCAGCCTTGATCTCCGGTGAAGAGTACGTGCAGGACTAGGGGCAAGCTCGCTGCAGGCGAGCAGCCTGTGGCAGAATCGAGCCAGCTTGCCGTGACCAAGATCACAGCGGGGCGAGCTGGATCATGGACGACAAGGTTAAGCCGGGAACCATTCTGCGGGGGCGCTACGAAATCCTGGGCCTTCTGGGGCAGGGGGGGTTTGGGGTTACCTACAAGGCCGTAGATCGAGATACCTTC
>NZ_JANSJJ010000062.1:0-10159 GCF_047502715.1 Synechococcus sp. H55.10 | reverse complement strand
CGCCGATCGCGTTGGAGCAGTGAGCTGGTCGCGGCGGGGCGTGCAAACCCTGAGGGCGCAACTGGACGGATAGGTGGCTTGGGAGAGAAAAGCTGACGCGACAGCTCGGTGTTGAATCAAAAGTTAGTCTCAAGCTAGCCTTCCCAATAGGCCCACGACGAAACCCATAGGCAGGACTGGATGGCAGGAAAGAAAACCGATACCAAGCGCGCGATCGAGTCCTACGAGCACCGCGACAAAGAGCGCGTCAACAACCCGCCCGTGGGGCTGGTAACGCCCGAGAACGACCCCGACGCCGGCCAAAAGAAAAAGCGCTACGCCTACGACCCCCACCTTGACCCGCAACTCGTCTGGGCGGGCAAGGCCGAGCATACCTCGTTCGAGGTGCCGACTGTCTCCCTGCACGTCCACGAGCGCATCGATCCGCGCACCATCATTGAAGCGGTACGGAAGAAGAACGGCCAAGCCGAACCCGTGCAACTGGGGCTATTCGAAGAAGAACGTAGGGAACCGTTGCGCCAGGCGATCGAGTTCTACCAGCACAAGCACGGGTGGACCAACCGCCTGATTGCCGGCGATAGCCTGCTCGTGATGAACTCACTGCTGGAGAAGGAGGGCCTGGCCGGCAAGGTGCAGATGATCTACATCGACCCGCCCTACGGCATCAAGTACGGCTCCAACTTCCAGCCCTTTGTGAACAAGCGCGACGTCAAGGACGGCAAGGACGAGGACCTGACTGCTGAGCCGGAGCAGATCCGTGCCTTCCGCGACACCTGGGAGCTGGGCATTCACTCATATCTCACCTACCTACGCGACCAGCTGCTGCTGGCGCGGGAGCTTCTGACTGAGAGACACAGCATTCTTGGGGAGAGATGTTCTGTGACAATAGAGAGGGCGTTGATCTATGCCTAACCGCCGCTCATTCAAATCTGACGAAAGTTTCCTGGAAAAGCTGGCCATGGGAGCGGTTGGTGCACGTGCGGTCTTCGAGAATCTGAAGCGTCAGGGCCATCGACCCATCGAACTGGAGCGTGGCTCCATGAGCTACAAGATTTGGAAGAAGATCAAAATCAAATAGCTTCGCGTTCCGGATATCCTCTGTCTGAACTGCGGCAAGCGGTTCGAGTCACGCGCCAAGACCAAACTCGAAATCAGCATGTCGCATTCACTTTCCAAACCGGAGCGCGGCTGGGACAATGGCTTGGCCAACGAAGATTTGGTCGCATTTTTATCGTGCTCAAAATCCGGCGAGCGCCCGATTGATTGGCAGGCGAGCGAACCGATCCAGTTCATAACTGTCGGCGCACTTCGGGAGGCCTATAAAGAAAAACGTGCCGTCTTGAAGAAACCCAAAGGGGAACAAGAAGGCTTCGAAGTGCGCGTAACGTGGCCTTCTGTGATTGCAAGTAGCGATGGCGTTGTCTCCGATGTATCCCCGTCGCGCCTCCAGTTTCGACGCCACACCGATTCCCGCACCATAAGTATCAGTCTGAGGCGTGGTACAGTCGACCTCCAGCCGCTTGTCCAAACCGGTGACCACATTCGCGTGGGACAAATCATTGCTTCAGTTGTGCCGGTTTCCACAGCAATTCCCTGCGTAGCGACGTCTGCGGAAAGCAAGTTCGAGCCGATGCTCACCTCTTTGTCTGTGACCGACCGCTACACCGCCGTAAAGGCTCTCTCGCACATCCAGTCTTCCAACGTTTTACAGGCCCTCCTCGCCCGCATCAACGACGATCGTGAACACATCTACGTGCGGCTCGAAGCCGCCGCTGGCCTTGCACGAGCTGGGCAAAACGACGGTATGCAGTTCATCTGCCGCACGCTGCTTGATGACTACCAATACCTTGAGCATCGTCTCGAAGCCGTTATCATACTCGGCGAAATTTGCGCGCCCGAATCGGTGAAGACGCTAACCAGCGTTCTGCTCGACAAAAGTCAGCACGCTGAAATCCGTGCCGGCGCAGCTTGGGCATTAGGCGAGCTTCAGCAATCGGCAAGCGTTGACGCACTGATTCAGGTTTTCCTCGAACTTACCGAGCCGATTCGCATCGAAGCCGCCCGCGCGCTCCGCAAAATCGTCGCTGCGACCAGCGCGGACATTACAAATGTTTTTACCAACGGCCAAGACGATCAGCGGGCTGGTATCGCTTGGGCGCTGAGCCGTTCGGGCCGTGTCAAGGTGCAGGATCTGCTCCCGCTGATGGTGGACGACGACGCACGTCGGTGGGTTGCTTACATCCTCGGCATGCAGAACAAAGACGCTTTGGTCGGTCAAATCGAAGAGCTCAGCAAACACGATCCGGAGGTCTATTTTGCCGTCACCGTGCTCTGGAAGATTCTCGCGAGCTGGGTTTACAATCTAGAGGAGCTTTGACATGCACCACTCGCTGCCTGCGCCACTCTACACCACGCAATGGGGTGAAGCCCACGTCGGTGATTCCTTTGATCTACTACCGCTGCTCCCGCCGGAGTCCATTGACCTCGTCATCACCTCGCCGCCGTTTGCACTTCAACGCCAGAAGGAATACGGCAACAAAACCGAGGATGCCTACGTGGAGTGGTTGCTGCGCTTCGCCGAACCTATCCGACGTGTGCTCAAACCCTCCGGCAGTTTCGTGCTTGACCTCGGCGGTGCCTACCAAAGTGGTCGTCCTGTCCGATCGCTCTACAACTTCCGCGTCATGCTCCGGCTGTGTGACGACTATGGTTTCTATCTCGCCGAGGAGTTCTTCTGGTTCAACCCAGCCAAGCTGCCATCGCCCATCGAATGGGTGAACAAGCGGAAGATTCGCGCGAAAGACTCCGTAAATACCGTCTGGTGGCTTTCGAAGACCGAGAACCCGAAGGCCGACATCCGGCGCGTGCTTGCGCCTTACTCGGAACGGATGCGCAAACTACTCCAAGACCCTGAAGCTTTCTATCGCCCAAAGAAGCGCCCTTCAGGTCACGACATTAGCACCAACTTCGCCACCAACAACGGTGGCGCAATTCCGTCAAACCTCTTGCAAATACCTAACTCCGAGAGCAACTCCTCCTACCTGCGCTTCTGCGCGACCGTGGGCGTAAAACCGCACCCTGCCCGCTTTCCGGAAAGGCTGCCTTCCTTCTTCATTGAATTTCTCACCGATCCCGGCGACACCGTGCTGGACGTATTTGCCGGCTCGAACACCACTGGCAGCGCTGCCGAAAAACTTGGCCGTCACTGGCTCGCGTTCGAGAAGGAACACGAATATTTAGCAGCATCGATATTTCGTTTCACAGAAGAATGTGGCCACCAAGAAATACAAACTATATGGAAACAGATCAACTCTGGAAAAGTTCCAATACACATTTTATGTGACAAACGGTTGTCTCTGTTCTCCTCTGAGTAGCGTTTAGATACATCGCCTTTCGTGAAGTCATTGAGTTGGATAGGGGACTCGAACACAAACTGGTAAGGATCGCCGGAGTTCGGCAATCGGGTTGCGGGGCATCGTTGATACTGCCGTGACGCCGCCACAGAAAATCACGGCGTATTTCGATTGCAGAAGGGCGAAACCATGAAACTGAAAGTTGATGAGCAAGCCGACGCTTTGTACCTGACCTTGGGTGAGGTGCCGGCAAGTCGTTCGGAAGAGGTCGCGCCTGGCATCATCGTAGACTACGACGACCAGGATCGCGTGGTCGGTATCGAAATGCTGTACTTGTCGAAGCAGGCGCCCCAGACCGATATTCGGCGATTGTTGTTCGAGACCGTTCCGGAAGTCCCCTGAAACACGAAGAGGCTATCACGATGTCCAGCACCACCATCGACCGCCTGATCATCAACTCGCCCTACGAGGAGCTGCGGCAACACAGGCGCTACAACCGCAAGACAAGGCGATTTGAACGGGTCGAAGGCCGCCGCCCGGCAGGATATGAAGTAGCAACACCGTGCGCCCAATCTATCGATGAGCAGGGCATCGAGAGCCTGAAGGTCATAAGGGTGGAGACATGATTGACGAGCAAGCTCTGCAAGCAATTGTGCAACGGATCGTGGCAGTGGCGCAGCCCAGCCGCGTACTTTTGTTTGGCTCCTACGGCCGCGGCGACGCCGACGCTGGCTCTGACCTGGATCTTATTGTGATTGAACCAGAAGTGTCCGACCCGTATGGCGAAATGATCCGCTTGCACAAAGCTGTGGGCTCGATTGGCCCAGGGCTTGATTTGCTGGTTTATTCGGAGGCCGAATACCAACGGCGCAGTCAGGTTCCGGGCACCGTACTGTACTGGGCGCGCAAGGAGGGAAGAGCCCTCTATGAAGCCCCATCTTGAAGAGGCCTGGCGATCCCTGCGCTTGGCCGATCGCGACCTCAAGGCATTTGAAGTTTTGAAAAGAGACCCGGAGGTTCACCCTTCTATCCTCTACTTCCATGCCCAGCAAGCGGTAGAGAAATCTCTCAAGGCGGTCTTGTTTGCCCAACAGATCGAATTTACACGCACCCATGACCTGGTCAAGCTGGCGCGTCTGCTTGGTGACCGGGGCATCTTGTTGCCGGTTGAGGAAGATCAACTCCGCCAACTCAACCCTTTTGCTGTTGATTTTAGCTACGACGACTTCATTGAATTTGCCCCTATTTCCTAGCATGAGATGGCAAGTCTACCCAAAGAGATTCGCTGCTGTGCAACAGAAGAAGTCGGTAATGCAACGGAAAGGGAGAAAAGTAATGGCTAGGACTACGATTGACCGGCTGATAATCAATTCGCCCTACGAGAAGCCACAGCAACTCTTATGCTACGACCTCGAGCCTCGGATCTTTGAACTAGTGGAAAGCCGCTATAGGAATACTTTTATGTCGTTTAGCTCGTTCAATATGGTCAATGTCTGGAATTTCCAGATGTAAAACCTGGCGATAAAGAAACAATAGAGCATTCAAAGCAATATTTTGTGTCGAAGGAGCAACGAGTTTCTTTACTGCCAAATAAGTCAAGTAAGTTTTGATTTTTTCAATGCCCATCTTCCTTGGGAGTCGCTTTTTGTGAAATAGAATAAAGTTTTTGATGTAATAGATGTAGAATTCTTCGTGGAGATGGCCATATGCTTAAGCCGGATGACTTGACGCACTTGGTCAAGGAGCTTGGTCGGTTTAGGTATAGGGCGGTCGTGGTTGTGGGGCATTGGGGATGCTATACTGAAAGAGTCACTACAGTAAATTTTACCGACAAAATCCGGTTCAGCCGAAAATTTTGTATCAGAGGGCTTGCTAGGTGGAAAACGGTGGTGTGGTGTATAGTTAGCCGCCTTTAGTGACATAGACAAGATGACCGCTTGTTACGTATAATCTCTGGGGTACACAGTCATGAGAGTTCCACATCCAATCCCATACCAAGGAAGTAAAAGGCAAATAGCCCATTACATATTGGCCTATTTCCCGCGAGAGATAGGCACATTAATTGAGCCTTTTGCTGGTTCGGCTGCCATTTCCATTGCTGCCGCTTGTTACGGGAAAGCATCTTCTTTTTATCTGAACGATATAAATAGACCTTTGATGGATCTATGGCAAGAGATCATAAATAATCCTCAAAGTGTTGCGACAACCTACGAGCGGCTCTGGCAAGAACAGCGTGCGAACCCAAGACAATTCTACGATTACGTTCGAGACGAATTCAACCGTACACAGCGGCCAGACTACTTACATTATCTTCTGGCAAGATGTGTGAAAGCATCAATAAGATACAACCCTAGGGGGGAGTTTAATCAGAGTCCAGATAATCGCAGGCTAGGCCGAGATCCTAAAAAGATGGCAGATGATATATTTGCAGTTTCGTATTTGTTTCGTGGTAGGACAATAATAACCAGCAAAGACTATAGGGAAGTTCTGTATATTGCTACCAAAAGAGACTTGGTATACATGGATCCGCCATATCAAGGAGTTTGCGATAACGGCGACCCTCGTTATTACAAAGGGGTAGATTTTCAAGAATTTATACAGGCATTGGACTATCTAAATGCTCAAATGATCCCATTTATCTTAAGCTATGATGGGCGCACTGGAAACAAGAAATTTGGTAGAGAATTACCAACTGAACTAGGATTACACCGAATTGAGATCAAAGTTGGGCGTTCAACCCAAGCAACTCTTTTAGGCAGAAACGAGATTACATATGAATCAATTTACCTTTCGAAGTCCTTAGTAGATCGACTAGGTTTTGACCACAATGAAGTTGTTGGGAGAATTGATACCCATCAAGAACTCCAACTTGAACTCATGAAATAGGCAAGTAGAGAAAACATGACTATGTCGCCAGAGGATCAAAGTCGAATAAGAAACCTTATTCCTTCTATCAAGAACAAGCGTGCCCGTGTAGTAATTGAGCATATTCTTCAACATGGGTACATTACGACAGAACAGTTAAAAAAGGATTATGGTTACAATCACCCACCCCGAGCTGCGCGTGACGTTCGAGAAGTGGGCATACCCTTAGAGACATTCCGCGTAAAGTCATCAGATGGACGTTCCATAGCCGCCTACAGATTTGGAGACCTAGATAAAATTCGTAAAGGACGACTTCAGGGAAGAATCGCATTTCCCAAGCAATTCAAAAAACAATTGTATGAACTCGTCCATGGTAAATGCTCTATCTGTTCTGGTGAATTTGAGGAACGTTATCTTCAGGTTGATCATAGAATTCCATACGAAGTAAGTGGAGATACAAATAGCAAAGATTGGAATGCGAAAGATTACATGTTGCTTTGCGGGTCCTGCAACCGCGCAAAGTCATGGTCTTGTGAGCATTGCGAAAACTGGATAAACAAAAAACTACCCCAAGTGTGTCAAGGGTGCTATTGGGCTAATCCTGAGAACTATTTCCATATCGCCCTTAGAGAAGTAAGACGCATAGATATACTATGGAGCGAAGAGGAAGTACAAACCTATGAAAGGTTAAAAGAAAAAGCACAGAGAAGTCAACGTCGTTTACCTGAGTATGTTAAGATGGTAGTACGAAAGCATTTAGATGAAACGTAATAGCGAACTTCCTGCGGCGGCTAACACGCGCTTGCACCTGACGCCGCTCCGCTGCGCTACGCGGCGCAGGTGAAGCGCAGACCGTTGGGAAGTACTTCCGACAAGGTACCAATTATAAAACGCAACTATGACTTTACAACAAGAGATGGCTTCCAAAGCGCAACCGAGGGTGTCCGTTTATCTAATCAAGGCTAAAAAATAACACAGAGCAAGACGGATGAAAATTAAGTTGGATGAGCAGGCAGGCTTGCATCTAAATGTCCCTCTTAAGAGGGTAAAAGTGAATGTTGGTGCTGGTAGCAAAGAAAGGTTTCAATATTTAGTACTTCTAATTAATCGCAACAGGCTAGAAGGCCCAGAAAAGTCCCAGGCCAAGCTCAAAGGTTATTTTGTCAGAGCAAGAGTCGTGACTAGTAAAGGTTGTAGGTGAAGGAGGGCTGGAGCCTAAGATCTAGGTAGTGGCCTCCGGTGATTTTCGGGCTTCCGACCGTCCCGGGATCTTTGTGGAGATTCCGCTGGTCAACCAGATCCGCCCGCGCGTGAAGGCTTGGCGTGAGGCAGGCTACCCGGGTGTGACCAGTATCACCAAGCGGCTCTTGGATCACTGGCGTGACCCTGAGGAGTTCGACAGACGTCGCTTTTTCTTTTGCCAGTTGGAGGCTGTGGAGACGCTCATTTGGCTAACCGAGGCGCCGCCTGCCGAGCGGGTGGGCATTGAGATCCCTGGCGACGGTGGGGACTTTGATCGGCGGTGCTGCAAGATGGCAACTGGTACGGGCAAGACCATCGTCATGGCGATGGTGATTGCCTGGCACATCCTCAACAAGGTGGCGAACCTACAGGACGCACGTTTCTCGAAGAACGTGCTGGTCGTTGCGCCTGGGCTGACGGTCAAGAAACGGCTGGCTGTTCTAGAACCGGCGGGCGCAGGCAACTACTACGAGGCCTTCGACATTGTGCCCTCTGCCCTGCTGGACAAACTGCGGCAGGGCAAAGTGCTGATTCGCAACTGGCACGCCCTAGCCTGGGAGAGCGAGGAACAGATCAAGAAGCGCAAAAGCGTAGACAAGCGCGGCGCAAAGAGTGACGAAGCCTACACCCGCGAGGTGCTGGGTGAGATGGCGAATGCCCGCAACCTGCTGGTGATCAACGACGAGGCCCACCACGCCTGGCGCGTCAACTGGGAGGCGGAAGGTAAGTATCTGCGCCAGCATGGCTTAAAAGACAGCGCCGCAGAAGCCACAGTTTGGGTAGGCGGACTGGATCGTCTGCATCGCTCGCGCGGCATCCTGACCTGCTACGACTTTTCTGCCACCCCCTTTGCGCCCTCGGGAAAAAAGAGCAGCGAGGAGGCGCTCTTCGGCTGGATCGTCAGCGACTTTGGGCTGAACGACGCCATCGAATCGGGGCTGGTGAAGACTCCGCGCGTGGTGGTGCGTGACGACGCCGTGCCGGATGCCAAGACCTACAAGTCACGGCTTTACCACATCTACAACGATCCGGAGGTCAAAGACGACCTGAACCGCCAGGCCAAGCCAGAGGAGCCGCTGCCCGACCTGGTGCTGAACGCCTACTACTTGCTGGGCTACGACTGGCGTGAGACGTGGAAGGCCTGGAAAGCGGCTGGCCTGCCCACGCCGCCCGTGATGATCACCGTCTGTAACCGAACCGAGACGGCGGCGCGGGTGAAACACGCCTTCGACTCACGGCGCATTCCCATCGACGAGCTCTGCAACCCAGAAGGGATCCTGCACATCGACTCGAAGGTGTTAGAAGAGGCTGAGGCAAAGGAAGAGCCCACTGCAGTGGTGGAAGCCTCAGACGAGGCTGAGGATGGGGAAGAGGAAGACGCACCAGTCGAACGTCAGTTGACCAAAGCAGAGCAGGCAGAACGTTTGCGAAAGATCGTAGATACGGTGGGTAAGGTAGGGCAGCCCGGCGAGAAAATCCAGAATGTCATTTCCGTCGGGATGCTGAGCGAGGGCTGGGATGCCAAAACCGTGACGCACATCATGGGGCTACGGGCCTTCACTTCGCAACTTCTGTGCGAGCAGGTTGTGGGCCGAGGCTTGCGCCGCACATCCTACGAGGTCAACCCACAAACGGGGCTGCTCGAGCCCGAATACGTCAATATCTTCGGTGTGCCCTTCACTTTCTTGCCGCACGAGGATAGCGGAGATGGCCCGCCGCCACCACCAACACCCAAGACCGCGGTGGAGCCGGATCCGACCAAAGCAGAGTTTGAGATCCGCTGGCCAAATGTGGTGCGCATCGAGCGCGTACTTCAACCAACGTTGACTCTCGATTGGTCAAAGGTGCAGCCACTAGAACTAAACGCTGCCCAGACACCGCAGGTGGCAGAACTGGCACCAGTTCTTGAAGGCAAGCCAGACGTGACCCAGATCAGCCGCATTGAGCTAGAGCGGTTGGCGCGGGAATTTCGCACCCAGCGCATTATCTTCGCAACTGCCCGGGATGTGTTCGATCAGATGAAGCCAAGCTGGAAAGGCAGTCGCGAAATCTTGCTGGCGCAGTTGGTGCGGATTGTCGAGCAGTTCATTCGTTCTGACCGCATCTTGATCTCCCCACCTCTTTTTTATCAGGATGAACTGCGCCGCCGCCTGATCATCACCCTCAACATGTCACGAGTTGTGCAACATGTCTGCGAGGCGGTGCGGCAGGAGAACACCGAGCGGCTTACTCCAGTCTTCGACCGCGATCATCCCATCAGCTCGACAGGTCAAATGCGCACCTGGTACACGAGCAAACCTTGTGAACGCACACGCAAGTCGCACATCAACGTCTGCGTCTACGACAGCACCTGGGAAGCATCAGATGCCTACGTCCTCGACAACAGCGACGCCGTGAGCGCCTGGGCAAAGAACGATCACCTGGGCTTCGAAGTCCTGTATGTGTATGGTGGCGTAGTACGCAAGTATCGGCCAGATTTTCTTGTGCGGCTATCCAACGGCGACATGCTCATTTTGGAAACGAAGGGACAAAACACCGAACTAGACCGGGTGAAGCAGCGCTATCTGGACGAGTGGACGCAGGCTGTCAATGCCCATGGCGCGTTCGGTCGCTGGCGGTGGAAGGTGGCACGTCACCCTGGCGAGATACGGGACATTCTCTGACTTCCCTCTCCCAGAGGGAGAGGGGCTGGGGGTGAG
>NZ_JANSJJ010000061.1:0-10700 GCF_047502715.1 Synechococcus sp. H55.10 | reverse complement strand
AGGCAAAGGTCTAGATGGCTCTTTCTGGTAATCTAAGTTGGGGGTTTAAGATCGGTAGGTGTTGCCCAGCATCCCTTACTCCATTCTCTCTTTGTCTGGGGCTGTAGCTCAGATGGATAGAGCAAGCGCCTCCTAAGCGCTAGGCCGGCGGTTCAAGTCCGCCCAGTCCCGTTGTGTGAAATCTTCAGAGTTTCACCGATAGAGGTTGCAGGAGTTGTGCAGGTCGTAGCCAGAAGCCAAAACCTCTTGCTGGCGATCCCCAAGGCCGATGTCACAGCGCAGAAGCTCCCCACCAGCACTCACATGGGTATGAGCCTCAGTCATCCAACGCATGCCGGTCACGCCAGGAGCAGGAGGAACCACTTCAGGAAGACGATAGTTGTAGGCTGGCCAGGGGTCTTGCAAATAGCGATCCCCGTGAACCCCACCGAATTCGATATCGGTGTAGCCGGAGGGATAAACCGTAAAGTCCATGCGGAAAACTTCTGAAGCACGGCCAACGGTCGCCAAAGCTGCTTGGGCTTCAGCAACTCTGGAGCGACGAATCTGATTGAGCAGATTGGGAATAGCCACAGCGGAGAGAATACCAACAATTACGATGACCACCAGCAACTCGATCAACGTCATGCCGTGGGGGGCTGCAGTGGTCGGGCGGAAGAGCATCCTCTTCAGATAGGCTTCATGAGAGGAAAGTCGGCTCATGGCAGTATTCACTCCACCTTCGCAGAACTCAGGTATCCAGATACACGCAATTTAGGCCAGCATTCAGGTCTTATTCTTGGTCTCAGGTTACCCTTCGCAGACGCAAAACTTTCCTCGCCAAATCATGCGAACTCCTGAAGCCGCGCCGGCGTTGGGCTGGGATTCAGATGGATCGCAAGGCCGCCTGTAGCAGGGTTTTTTGGGAGCCGGTTTGAAAGCCCTGAGCGCGGATGTGGCGTCCCTGCAGGTTAGGCAGACACTATCGGCTCTGGAGGGCATTGGGACAAGCGAACGTTACAACTTTTTTCAGTGTTATCCACTACAGCTCATGTAGATCCATCTCTTGCGTGGGAAAGAGCCCGCCTGGCTACGGAACTCCTATGAAAGAGGAGCTCCGCCCACGCCAGCACAGAAATAGCCAGAAAACCACAAAGCCTTCCTACCATAGGGTTTGCCCAGCCAGAAATGCCAAACCGCCCCCGAGGGATCCGTGGGGGGGTCGGCTGCTGGGGCTCCTGCGGTTTCTAGCTGATCACGTGGACGATTGCAGGATTTCCCGGATGCTGAAGTAGAGGGCCAGCACCACCAAAAATCCCCCGTACAGGCGGGTCAGCAACGGCGTGGAAAGTCGCAACGCCAATCTACCCCCCAGCACCGTGCAGGGAAACACCCCCCACGCCAGCCAGAAGGTGGTGCCCCAATCAATATGCCCCAGGCTGTTGTGAACCAAAATTTCGGGGACGGCCAACAACGCCACCGAAGCAAGGGAGCTGGCCAGAGCGCTCCGCAGATCCAGCCCTATGGCCAGTTGGTAGAAAGGCACCAACACCAGTCCGCCGCCATTGGCCAGCACCCCATTCAAGAAATTCAACAAGAGAGAACCCACCGGGATCCGCTCCAGGTGCAATTCCTTTTTCTCTTCGCTGGGCAGAAAACCCCGTAATCCGCTCACGCCGTATAGCCCGATCCCAAAAATGAACACCGCCGTCAGCAACATCAGCACCACTCCCGGCAGAAACTTCGTCGTCCATGCCCCCAGCGCTGCCGCCGGGATCCCCCAGACCACTGTGCGACCCACCACCCGCCAGTGGATCATTCCCCGTTTTTGAAAGGCGACCACTCCTCCCAGAGCGCTGGGCAAGGTGAGGGGCAGAGGGCTGGCCAACGCCACAACTGCCGGCATCCCCAGCAACCGCAGCAACGGCGTGCCCAAAGAGCTGCCCCCCAAGCCAAACAAACCGGCGCAAAAGCCAATGCCACACCCCACCAACAGCGTCACCCACCAACTCATCAGCATCTCCACCGCCAAGCTCTGCCTCGACGGTAAGGGAGGCAACTGATAAAATCAAATGGTTTTAACTCTAAAAAAAATAAATCCTAGTTATGATCTATGTGATCCGGTTGTGTTGGCATGGCCGAGCCACAGGGTGGCTTTGAGAAATCAACATCCACTCCGCCGATGCGCAGGGATCCCTGGAAAATGACGTTGGAGCAACTGCGGATTTTTTTGGCGGTGGCAGAGCACCTGCACTTCACCCGGGCTGCCGCTGCCCTCTACATCACCCAGCCAGCGGTCAGCGCTGCCATTCAGGCGTTGGAGCGGAGCTACGGCATCCCGCTGTTTCACCGGATAGGGCGGCGGGTGGAGTTGACGGAAGCTGGGCTATGGCTGAAGGGGCAGGCCCAAGAGATTCTGCAGCGGGTGGCGCAGACGGAACAGGGCCTCAAAGAGCTGAATAATCTGCAGATGGGGGAGCTTCACCTCGGTTCCAGCCTCACCATCGGCAACTACTGGCTGCCCTACCGCCTCAGCCTCTACCAGCAGCGCTACCCCGGCATTCAGATCCGCTGCACGCTGGCCAACACAGAGGCCATTGCCGAGGGTTTGCTGCAGGGCAAGTTCAATCTGGGCCTGGTGGAGGGCGTTATCCGACCTGAGGATCGACCTCACCTGGAACAGCACGTCATCGATTGGGATCGCCTCTGCCTCATTGTCGGCAGAGGACATCCTTGGTATGGTCGGCCAAACATCGAGATCTCAGATCTGGTGGAAACCGACTGGATCATGAGGGAGCCGGGATCCGGCACCCAGCAGCGTTTTGAAGCTGCCCTGGCCTGCTGGGGGATCCCTGTCGAGCGGCTATCGGTCATCTTGCGCCTGCAAAGTGGGGAAATGGTCAAGGCCCTGGTCAGTCAGGGATCCGCAGCTGGCGCCATCTCGGAATTGATGATCCGCAACGAAGTGCGCCTGGGGGATCTGCGGGCAGTGCCCCTGGCCGCCGGATCGGATGCTCTGCGACGCCCCTTTCTGCTGCTCAAGCATCGCCAACGCCACCTCTCGCGCGCCGCCCAGGCTTTTGAGAACATGATCCGCCTCCTAGATTTGGGGAACTCGCCCGACGATCAACTTCCATCGACCTAGCCAGACATCGGGCTGGCCAAGCAACAGCCCAGCGCCCTTCGGGCCCCCGTCTCTGGACTGGTCGTACAGTCCAACACCGACGTTCGATAAGCCTTCTGGGCTTTATCAGTACCCCCGTAGTCCGGTGCAATCCACCGAGATCCGGGGATAAGACATAAAGGCTGGGGCAGGATCCCCTCTGACCCATTTCCTCGGATCTCGGCCAGGGATCCCTATACTGAGGTAGAAGCACTGGAAGGCACCGGAACGGCAAGGGTAGCATTAGGTCAGACTGCTAGAGGGGGAAACAACCGATGGGATTGTTCGATCGGGTCAGCCGAATCATCAGATCCAATATCAACGCGCTGGTCAGCAGCGCCGAAGATCCGGAGAAAATCCTGAACCAAACCATTCAGGACATGTCGGAGGATCACTACCAAATGCGGCAAGCGGTTGCCCAGGCCATTGCTGCCCAGAAGCGGATCGAGCGGCAGTATGAGCAAGCGCAGCAGAACGTTGACGAGTGGCAAAGACGGGCCGAGTTGGCCCTGCGCAACAACAACGAAGCCCTGGCCCGCGAAGCGCTGGTGCGCAAGAAAACCTTTGCCGAAACTGCCCAGAGCCTGAAGCGGCAGTTGGATGAGCAGACCAAGCAGGTGGAGGTCTTAAAGGCCAACATGACCAAGCTGGAGAGCAAAATCGCCGAGGCCAAGACCAAGAAAGATATGCTCATCGCCCGGGCCCGCGCTGCCAAGGCTTCTCAACAAATTAACCAGGTCATCGGACGGGTGGACGCCACCAGTGCCTTCGCGGCTTTCGAGCGCATGGAGGAGAAGGTGAACTCCCTGGAAGCTCAGTCGGCGGCGGTGGCGGAGCTGGCGGTGGACAACTTGGAGAACCAGTTTGCCGCTTTGGAAGCAGGTGGGTCGGATGTCGATCACGAGCTGATGATGCTGAAAGCGGCGATGCAGGGCCAATTGCCCGCCGGAGAGCGGAAAGTTTTGCCGCAAGCCCAATCTGCTGCCTCGGCTGAAAGCGAGGTAGATGCGGAGTTGGAAAATCTGCGCCGCGAAATCGACCAGCTTTGAACAATGGGAGGCCGTGTCTGCCTGAGTTCCGGGGGCATGTTTCCTCTTGGCTTAGGTGGGTTGGGGTGTCCTTACCGGGGGGACACAGAGTGGTAAGCTAGCCCAGAAGAGCTCTCGGCCTGCTTCTGGCAGGGGGGAGCTTGGGTTAAGGTAGCCTTCCTGCGTTTTTGCGAGAGAACCAACAGCGATGACAACAGCGAGTATCAAGCCTCTTTTAGATGCCAAGCAACTGTTGCAGGCTTATGCGTCTGGCCAGCGGGATTTCTCTGGCTCCAACTTGAGCGGAGCCCAGTTGAGCGGTGCGAACTTGAGGGGCATCATTCTGCGGGATGCCGATTTGAGTGGGGCGGATCTGCGCGAGGCGGATTTGGCAGGGGCGGATCTCTCCGGAGCCGACCTGCGCGGAGCCAAGCTGCGACGGGTGAACCTAATCGGAGCTAAGTTGGTGAAGGCGGATCTGCGGGGGGCCAACCTCTACCGGGCTAAGTTGCTCAGGGCTGACCTTAGCGAAGCAGAGCTGAACCGGGCCGATCTGCGCATTGGCGCCGATCTGCGCGGAGCCATCATCACCAACACCCACTTCCGTGGCGCCCTTTACGACGAGTACACGAAGTTCCCGGATGGCTTTAACCCGACCGAGATGGGCATGTAGGCTTTCTAGGGAACCAGCTCCTGCCACAGTTGGGTAACGCCTTCGGCAGCTGCTACAAAGGGCGGGTTGTGCAGCTCCGGTTTGTTGTAGCGCAAGGGATCCCCTTGCAAGTTCGTGACACTTCCCCCCGCCTGCTCGACGATACAGTGGGCGGCGGCGGTATCCCATTCCAGGGTGGGGCCAAAGCGGGGGTAGAGATGGGCGGATCCCTCGGCCACCAGGCAAAACTTGAGGGCGCTACCCACAGACTTGACTTCGAGAGAACCGTAGCGCCGTCGCAGCCGCTCCAGGAATTGCTCCGTCTCCGGGCTGCGGTGGGAACGGCTGGCCACCACCTGCAGAGGAGCCTGGGCGGGGGGGCGGGCCCGGATGGGCTCTTTGCCTTTGTAGGCCCCCAGCCCTTGCGCTGCCCTGTAGGTAAGGCCGAGAGCCGGGGCATGGACGACGCCTAAGATGGGGATCCCCGCCTCGACGAGGGCGATGTTGACCGTGAACTGGCCGTTGCGCCCGATAAACTCGCGCGTGCCATCTAGGGGATCCACCAGCCAGAACTGCCGCCACTGTTGCCGCTCCGAATAGGGGATCCCGCCGCATTCTTCCGACAGCACGGGGATCCCCGGAGTTAGATCTTGCAGGCCCCGCAGGATCAGGTGGTGGGCGGCCAGATCTGCTTCGGTGAGGGGGGAGGAGTCGGCCTTATCCCTGACCTGGATCTGATCTTGCCGATAGATCTCCAAAATGGCTTGCCCGGCTGTTTCCGAAAGGCGGCTGACACGGGGCAAGAGATCGGCCAGATCCTGCATGGGCAACCCCCCAAGATTTAGCAGCGCACCGGAATGCCGTGGGCGGCCAAATCGGCTTTGATCTGGGCAATCGTCAACTGGCCGTAGTGCAACAGAGAAGCCAACAGGGCTGCCTCTGCCCCCCCCTCCTGCAGAGCTTGGCGGATGTGGGCACAGTCTCCCGCCCCCCCTGAGGCGATCACCGGTACCGCCACCGCCTCGGCCACGCGGCGGGTCAGCTCCAGGTCGTAGCCCGCTTGGGTGCCGTCGGCGTCCATGCTGGTGAGCAAGATCTCCCCTGCCCCTCGCTCGGCCACGGTTTTGGCCCACTCCACCACGTCCAGCCCCGTCGGCTCCCTCCCCCCGCGCACGTACACTTCCCATCCCCCTGGTTTGGCGCGGGCGTCGATAGCCACCACGATGCACTGGGATCCAAACTGACGGCTGGCCTGGGTGACCAGATCCGGATCCCGGACTGCCGCCGAGTTGAGGCTTACCTTGTCGGCCCCGGCCCGCAACAGTTGCCGGATCCCTTCCACATCGCGGATCCCACCTCCCACCGTGAGGGGGATGAACACCTGCTCCGCCGTGCGCTGCACCACCTCCAGCAAAATCTCCCGCTCCTCGTGGGTAGCGGTGATGTCCAGAAAGACCAGCTCGTCCGCCCCCGCCCGATCATAAGCCTGGGCCAGCTCCACCGGATCCCCGGCATCGCGCAACTGCACAAACTGGATCCCTTTGACCACCCGCCCCGCCGCCACATCCAGACAGGGAATGATCCGTTTGGCCAACATCGCCTTCTCCTCCGCTGGCGTGATGGCCTAGCCGAAGCTGATGACCAAGAAGGGTTCTTGAAACTTGGCCCCGGCCACCTGCCGACCCGCCAGGCTAGGAGGCAAGAACAAATTGCGCCGCTGATCCCCGGCGGTGATGGTCAGCTCCGGGCCCGACTGGCTCAGCTCGATCTGGGCCTTGCTGAAGCCGGGAATAAACAGCTTGACTGTACGCGCTCCCTCGTCGATGGCCACGGGCGGCGGCACATCCGGCACGGCGAATATGCCCCCCACCGCTGCCTCCAAAGCTGACCAATCGGATCCTTGACGCAGGGGAAGTGTGCGTACGGTCAAGGGGAAAAAATCGGCAGCCGAGACCTCGCCCGGAGCCAGAGGGGTGACCCAGAGGCCGCCCACCGTCAGCCCCACCATCTGAGCGCTGCCCCAGAGGTAACGGGCGGTTTGGACGGCCATCGGATCCGGGGTGGTCACCAGGTGGGCCAACACGCGGCGCGGATCGGCGATGGCCTGCCGCCCCTGCTCGAAAATGTTGGTCATCCCCCCCAGCCGATTCGACAGATCCTCTAAAGACGAGAACTCCACGGTGCTGACCGACCGCAGCAACGGCTCGGCAAAAGGGCGCAGGGTTTTGGCCAAGTCGGATCCCAGAAAAGCCTGGGAAGCCCGCCGCCAGTACCAGCTGGCCACCTCCGGGATGCCAAAAGCCCGCAAGGTGGTCAGATCCCCCGGCCCATCGTAGAGAATGCAGTCGTATTGGCCGCTGGCATCGTAGCGGCGCAGCGCTTCCAGGGCCAGCGCCTGATCCATGCCCGGCAACACCCCCAGCTCCTGACCGTAGATCTCCCGGAAAAAGGGAGTGCGCACATATCGGGCTTCCAGCTCTTTGGCCGCCGTCCAGTGTTGTTCCAGAAGCTGAGTTGTGCGCAACTGCACCACGCTCAAATTGGCAGCAATGGTCACCGGCTCCCCGGCAAGTGGGATCCCGCCCAAGAGCATCTCCAGCGCCGGCCCCGCCTGATGGCCCACCAACAGCACTCGCCGCCCCTGTTGGGCTGCTGCCCGCGCTGCTGCCACCGCCAACGTGCTCCGGCCTGTGCCCCCCTTACCCAAAAAGGTGAGGATCTGGCTCATTCCCGCTCTCCTGCCTCGCCGTAGATGTCGATGTACAAAGACTGGCCCGCCAACTGGGCTGCCGCCATCATCACCTGCCGAATCGCCTGCAGAGTGCGCCCGCCGCGCCCGAATACCCGCCCGCGATCCTTGGGGTCAAAGGCCAGCCGCAGCCATACCTTGCGCCCGCCACAGGTGGTTTCCACGTCCATCTGCAGCCCAGATGAGCTGAGCAACGGCTCGATCAAAAGATGGACAAGGGCTTTGTAGTCTGGCATGGGCGTCTGGTAAGGAAAAACGGGTTCAAGCCGAGCCTATAGCCAAAAGGTTAACCGATGGCGTCAGCGGGACGAAGTCCTTATCCTAGGCTTTGGCTGCTTCTTCGACCCGTGGCTCTTCAATTGCAGATTCTTGGTGGCTCGATTCTGGCAGGGATCCAGCCTCTGCCACAGCCGGCTCTGCATCGGGTTCAGGAGCTTCCGTAGCAGGTTCTTCTGTTGGCTCAGGGATCCCAGCTTCAGGCTTGGCGATGGCCGGGATGCGAATCGAGGCAACCACTCCGCCTTCTCCTGCTTTCAGCATCTCGTAGATGCCGGCCTTTTTGAGAAGACCCTCCACGGTCTCCGTGGGCTGAGCGCCACAACGCAACCATTTGAGCAGGCCCGCCGTCTCCAAAACCGTCTCTTTGGTGCGCGGGTTGTAGTAGCCCAATTCCTCCAGCGGACGGGCCTCGCGACGGCTTTTACTTTCGATGGCGATGATGCGATAGCTGGGTTGCCGTTTTTTTCCGTAGCGCTTGAGCCGCAATTTGACCATGGGGTATCTGCTCCTTAGGGTTGCTCCGCAAGCTGTGAAGGGTGGTTAGAGGGAAAGCGAAATCGACCCAGTGTCCGCTGCTTCGATCCCTTACGGGAATCTGGGCAGACACAGGCTCTCTATTTTAGTCGATTTTTTCCTTGGCTGAAAAAGAGCCGAACTGACGCCAGGCGGCGATCTTCGTGGCAAAGTTGAAGAGGAAACCCACACTCAGCAACAACCCCCATGGTCAACTACGCCGACTTGACAGATGAGCAGCGCCAGCTCTACCTCAAAGCCCTGATCGCGGTGGCCCGAGTGGACGGCCAGTTGGACGAAGAGGAAACCAACTTTTTCCTGCAAATTGCCGAAGGGATGGGCATTGAAGAACAGGTGGCCCAAACCTATCTGGCCGAGAAAACAGACGCAACCCTAGACCTCAGCGGGATCCCGCCTCTGCACAACGCAGCCGGGGCCTTGATCCTGCGGGATCTGACAACAATGGCGGTGGTCAACAACGAGCTGACAGAAAAGGAGGAGGCGCTCATTTTTGAGATCGGCAAGGCCATGCAGTTCAGCCGGGAGGAGATCGACGAGTTCCTGAACTGTGCCTTCATGGGCCTGCAATGGCAACTGAAGAACAGGGGCTTGCTAGAGCGCTACGCCCAGCCTTCTCAGGGAGATCCAGCTACCGAATAGCATTAGATAGCATCAGCCAGAACAGCCGGCCTTGGCAACCGCATCAACACCCCGGCTTGGTGTTTCCCCCAACCAAGCCAGGGAGTCTTTCAGGTTCAGCCCAGACATCTGGCCATCGCAACCTAGCCGATAAAGCGATCCAGGGCCCGTTGCAGCTCTTCCAGCTCCACTTCGATATTGCCGGTCTCGATGGCGTGGCGGATGCAATGGCGGATGTGATCGTCCAGGATCAGCCGCGCCACCCGATCCAGCGCCCCCTTGACGGCGGCAATTTGTAGCAGCACATCTGGACAAGGTTGATCCTGCTCGATCATGGAGCGGATCCCGTGAACGTGCCCCTCGATGCGCGCCAAGCGGTTGATCAACTTGCGCCGTGACTGAGGATCATGATGGTGAGGCTGGGCCCGCCCAGACAGGGGCGGCTTTTCCAGCGCCAACTCCCACTCCTCCTCCCAATCGGGTTCTGAAGGGAGCGGTGGAACGGAGCGAGCGCCAAGTGGAAGGACAGGATCGGACATAAAAAGGGCAGAAGACTGCTTGCATAATACTGCTTGGTTTTCCCTGGGAACGATAGGGTACTCTACAATAAGAAAAGATATGAAATTTTGTAAAACCTCTCATACGCTGGCTCCATGACCTCTGTGCTCTCCCCCTTTGGCCCTGTAGAAGCGGATCTGGAGCGTTTACGCCAGAACCTGACGCGGTTGGTTAGCGCCAAGCACCCCATTCTGGCTATGGCTGCCGAGCATCTGTTTTCGGCAGGTGGGAAAGGGATCCGGCCAGCCATTGTGCTCCTCATTGCCCGTGCCACCACTCCCGATGGGGAGATCACACCCCGCCACTGGCGCTTGGCAGAGATTACCGAGATGATCCACACGGCCAGCTTGGTACACGATGATGTCATCGATGCTGCCGACGTGCGACGAGGAATCGACACGGTAAACACCCTCTTCGACAATCGGATAGCCGTGCTGGCGGGGGATTACCTCTTCGGTCAGGCTGCCTGGTATTTGGCCAGTCTGGACAATCTGGAAGTGGTGAAGCTCCTTTCCAAGGTGATCATGGATCTGCCAGAAGGAGAGGTGCGTCAGAGCCTTACCCGCTTCAACCCGGATGTGTCGATGGAGGACTACCTGGCCAAGAGCTTCTACAAAACGGCCTCCCTGATGTCCGGCAGTTCCAAGGCTGCCGGTCTGCTGAGTGGGGTGAGCGAGGAGGTGGCGGATCGGCTATTCGATTTTGGGCGGGATCTGGGCATTGCCTTTCAGATCGTTGACGATCTGCTGGACTTCACCGCTTCGGCAGAGATGCTCGGCAAGCCGGTGGGATCCGACCTCATCCAGGGCAACCTCACCGCACCCGTTTTATTCGCCTTAGAGGAATTTCCCCAGATGCGGGAGCTCATTCTCAGGGAACTGTCCAACCCGCAAGACCTGAAGCAGGCCCTAGAGTGGGTGTATCAAAGCGAAGGGATCCCACGCTCTCGTCAGTTGGCGCGAGACTATGCCCGTCAGGCCGCCGAGGCGCTGGAAGTGCTCCCGGATTCTGTAGCCCGCCGGGCTCTGTTTCAAATGGTGGACTATGTGCTGGAGCGGCTGCAGTAAACTACCCGACTCCGACCGCTAAGCGGTACGGAGCGGGCTTTCCGTAGCCCTGCAGTTGGCAAGCCAACCACGG
>NZ_JANSJJ010000060.1:0-10896 GCF_047502715.1 Synechococcus sp. H55.10 | reverse complement strand
AATACATCCAGAATCAGTCAGAGGGTGCTATCCATCCCCACCGTATAGACGGTGGGGAATTCCGCACCTTACGTTAATCAAACTTTTCCCTGCGCCGCTCCCCAGATGGTGTGGTCAAAATGTGTTAGGAAGCCTCTCCCCTCACAGCCTTGGCCACGCGGCGGAAAAATTGCCCCACACCCTTCACCAGATTGGGCGCCGATTCTGGACGAGGTGGGATCCCTGCCATGAGGGTGTGGTAGTCATCCAAGAGGGTGTGCTCTTCTGGAGAGACTGTGTCGTCAGCCATCATCAGGTTGCCAATTGCTCCCAAAAGTTGTAAGCGCTCGGTTTCACTGGCCTGAGCAAGATAATCGGCCATCCAGCGCTCGGTTTGTTCCATCGGGATGGGCTTTTGGATCAGTTCTCGCAGCTCGGTATCGTGCTCCAAACCATAGCGGCGCAGCAGGGATCCCAAGTAGGCCAGTTCCTGGGGTTCCAAATGCCCATCGGCCCAAGCGGAGCCGGCCACAATTTTGAGTATGAGCTGATGCTGGGTCGTCGGGTTCATGATCCCTTGTTGCTAAACGGCACCGTTGCCCTGCTGGGTGAGCGCCAGAGAAGGTTGACGCTAACTTAGCCCTAACTATAGCCCTGCGGCGAGCCAGACCTCTAGGATTTGCCGCTAAGATCATGTTCTGTATTCACAAACACTGAGCTGATTTCTCTCCCCTTTCTGGCAATGCTGAGCGCCTCTTCTTGCAAATGGGATCTGGCCATTCCGGCCCCAGGCCGGCTGTACCGCGGCAGCGGCATCCTCGAGGCCGTACCTCTGACGATCCTGGGATCCCGCGTGTTGGTGATCGGGGGGGAGCGATCGCTAGCTGTGGCTGAACTGCCCCTGAAGCGCAATCTGGAGCGGGATCCCGCCGTTCAGGTCTACTGGACCACCTATGGCGTCGATTGCAGCGAATCGGAGCTGGCTCGTCTCCAGGCTCTGGCCACAGCAGAATCCGTAACCGGCATTTTGGGGGTGGGGGGCGGCAAGGCGTTGGATACGGCCAAGTTGGTGGCCCATCGGTTGGGGATCCCGGTGGCGACGGTGCCCACCTCTGCTGCCACCTGTGCCGCCTGGAGCGCCCTGTCCAACATCTACTCGGAGGCCGGAGCTTTTCAGCGGGATGTGGCCTTGGAGCAGGCACCTGCCGCTTTGATCCTGGACTATGACTTGATTCTGCAAGCGCCAGCACGCACCCTGGTGGCCGGGATCGGAGATGCCTTGGCCAAGTGGTACGAGTCTTCTGTGAGCAGCGGCAGTTCAGAAGATGCCCTGGTGATCGGCGCTGTGCAGCAGGCCCGCGTCTTACGGGATTTGCTCTTGCAAAAATCGGTGGCGGCCCTGCGGGAGCCAGGTGGGACTGCTTGGAGGCAGGTGGTGGACGCCTGCATTTGCCTAGCGGGGATTGTCGGCGGCATGGGAGGGGCCAAATGTCGCACCGTGGCCGCCCACGCCGTTCACAACGGCCTCACCCATCTGTTGGGGCACCGGGCCACCCTGCACGGCGAGAAAGTGGCTTTTGGCATCTTGGCCCAGCTTCGCCTGGAGGAGATCCTGCAGGGAAGCCAGTTGGCGCTGGCCGCCCGCACCCAGCTGCTGGAGTTCTACCGCCAGGTGGGGCTGCCCCTTAACTTGCGGGATCTCCACCTCAACCACCTGGGATCCGCTGAGCTGCTGCAGGCTGCCCAAGTGGCCTGCCAGCCGGGATCCGATATTCACCATCTGCCCTTCCCCGTTAGCCCGGAAGCCCTGCTGGTGGCCCTCACCACCACCGACTTGACCAGCTCCAGTCCCGTCCTGCCGCGGCTCTAGGCTGGCCTAGAGATCTTCCCGCTTTCCAACTTTGCCAGTCCAGGCCGGGGTTTGGGCCCTCTGCAGCCGGGCTTCCCTGTAGGCCCCAGAGGTGGCGCCTGCCAAGACCAAGGCTCCGCCCATCCAAGTCCACCCATCCGGGATCTCGGCAAACACCCAGAACCCGATCAGGCTAGCCCAGAGGAGGCGGAAAAAATCAAGAGGCAGCAGCATGGTCACCTCGGCCAGCTTGTAGGCTTGGGTGAGGGCCACCTGGCCCAGGCTGCCCAGCAGCCCCATTGTCGCCATCCACAGCCACTGCTCCGGCGAAGGCCAGCTCCAAACCCAAACAGCAGCCAAGAAGGAAAGGGGAGTCTGCAACAGGCCCATGTAGGCGGTGATCGTGAGGCTGGACTCGGTGCGGGCGAGGATCTTGAGCACAATGGTTACCCAGGCAAAGAGGGCTGCCGCCGCCAAAGCTAGCCCTGTCCCTAAAGAGAGCTCCCGAAAGCCCGGCCTTAGCATCACCAAGGCCCCGGCAAACGCCAGGCCCAATCCCAGCCAGCGGGAGGGGCGCATCTGTTCGCCCAACACCCAGACCGCCATGAGGCTGGCAAACAAAAGCTGGACAAAGCTCAGCGCCGTTGCTTCCGCCAAAGGCAACAGGCTGGCTGCCCAGAAGGAAAGCAGCATCCCCAAGGTGCTGATTGCCGAGCGCAGGAGGTAGAAGCCCATCTTGGCGGTGCGCAGAGAGTGGATCCCTGCTCGCAAAAGCAGTGGCACCAGGGCAAGTAACCCAAATAGGTTGCGCAAGAACACAATTTCAAAAGGGTGCAGGGCGGGCGTGTTGAGCCGGATGATCGCCCCCAAACAGGCAAAGCAAAAGGTGGCCAGCAGCTTCAGGGCAACCCCTTGCCAGGCTCTCATTTGGCCCCACTCTGCAAACCGCCCCACTTGCGCGTTCTCAACGTTACAGCTCACACCCAAACGGTTTAGGCACAGAGTTTTCAGCCTCGAACTCTCAGCCTAAGCGGACTGTCAGGGATCCGACCTGCGCTCCTGGGCACTCTCTGCCACCCCCCTGGTCAGCAGGGAAAAAGACGGGGATCCCTGGGAGCTATGGCCATCTCGAATAGCCATGAACAACAGTTGTCCCCTCGCTCTGTAGCTCCCCTCTCCCTTTGGGAGAGGGGATGGGGGTGAGGGCTGGGAGAGGGGCCGGGGGTGGTCGCGTGAGCGGCGCGGAGCGCTTGGGAAGAGATCGGCTGGAAGTCCTAGGTCTTCTTTAGAATCTCCTGCAGGTAGCCGATGACTGTTTCTGGCCGGAGGTGGGCCATGCAGGGGTGGCCCTCCACCAGGCAGGCTTCGTTTTTGAACTTGTTTTCCACGCAGACCCGGCATTTATAGGAAGTTTGGGTAACGTAAACGTGGGGCAGGCGAGGTGCCCACAGCCGCACCGGGCTAGCTCCATCGCCATCGGCATCGTTGCCAAACAGGGCAATGGTGGGGCAGCCCACGGCCGCCGCAATGTGCATCGGCCCCGCGTCCACGGAGATACAGACCCGCGCCCGCTTCAGGGCCCCGGCCAATTCGATCAAGCTGGTTTTGCCCCGCAGGTCGATCATCCCCGTTTGCGCCAGCAGCTCATCTTCGCCACCGCCGTGGTAGAGGGATCGCTGCAGCTCCGGGGCACTGCCGATTAGCCCCACCTGCAGGCCCTGCCCCCGGCACCACTGGATCACCTGGCGCCAGTGCTCCAAGGGCCACATCTTGGCGCGGCGGGTGGTGGTGATGTGCACCAGGACTTCCGGCACGGGAAAATCGGGATCCCGGCTGGGCAGCTCCAGGCGGAAAAAATCTGTTTCCACATAAGCCAGGCGGCAGAAGATCTCGGCAATGTAGTTGCTGGTGAGAATATCTTTGTAGCGCTGCAAAAACTCCAGGCTGTTCCAGTCGTCGTCCTGGAGCATGCGCTGCACCGGGTCGGGGCCGGGATCCAGCTTGCGGCGAAAATCCAAGGTCAGGCCGGCCCCGGCAATGTACTGGGGGCGCAAGGCCGTCACCGCCACCAGGTTGAGCTCGCTGAACTCGTCGCAATTGATGGCCAGATCATAAGGCCCGGCCTGGGCCACACGATCCCGCACTGCTGCTGTTAGGGCCTCGAGGTAATCGGGGCGGCGGCTGTAGAGGGGGAAGCTGAAGTCGATATAGGGACAGTGAAGCTCAAAGTCGCGCGTAATCTCGCTGCCGAAAAAATCCAGCACACAGCCGGGGTATTTTTCCTTGAGGCCACGCAGGAGGGGGACGGCGACCACGAAGTTGCCCACCTTGCTGGAAGAAAATACCGCTAGATGAGGCCGTTCCCGCAGAGGTTGGTTGGCAAACCGTTGCATAGGGTTGGGATCCCCAGAAAAAGCCGTTTGCGTCGGCGGCGCGGAGCACGTTTGCTAGGCTAACATCCCCAGATCCCCTTCGAGGCCAGCGCCGGGATCCCTGGGCCAGACTTCAGGGCCGGCTGGCCTGGCTGCCATCCCAGATGACCACCACGGCAAAGCGATCCAGAAAGCCATCGCTGGCGTTCATCTGGCGCAGGTTGAAGGCGTCTTCGGCGGAGATCACCAGGTCGTAGCCCAGCATGCGGGTGGCGCGGATGCGGTGGGGCCGTTCCCCAATGCGGTTGACCAGCGAGCGGGCCTGCTCTTCTGAGGTGGTATAGGCGGCAGTGCCCTCGCTGCCCACAAAGGCAGCATTGAGATCCTGGCCAAGGTTGAGGGGCGGGTAAACTGGGTTGCCGTCGGGATCCAAAAGGCGCATCGATTGGCTAGGGAGAAAATCCAGGCCGCGGGCATCCACGATCAGCCCTGTTACCTGCGGGGTCTGCCGCCGGGATCCTGCTTCGAGGCCAGCTCCCCCCCCTGGCCCCTGGCCTGTGCCCACCCCCGAGCCAGGGCTGGAGCCGCGCACCCCACTCTGGCCGTTGCCAGGCCCGATCACTTCTCCCCGTCCAGAACCCGAGCCACCGCCCCCGCTGCCGAACTGGCGCAACAAGTCCAAATCGAAAATCGGCCCTTCCAAGCTTGTGTTCTCGCTAGAAAACGCCGACTCTACTTCTACCTGGTCGGGAGTAACCGGGCGCCAGGGCGTTTCTTCCGGGAAGGGTTGTTTCTCAACCGCTGGGGCAGGGGATCCCCCTTGCAGGCGGTAAAGGGGAGGAAACAGGGTTTGTGCTTCGACAGCTTCCCCCGGCCAGACCAGGATCCCCAGCGCTGCCAAGATCACCGGGATCCCTGCGCCTTGAGTTCTATCTTTCCACCACCTCATGCCCCCACCTCACGGCCTGAAAACCTGTGGTTTGCTCTGCAGCCGCCCACCCTTCCCCCATGCTACCCAGGCAGGGCCGGTTCGGCAGGGGATCCCGCGCAGTCCTCCCTTTGGCTGGAGAGCAGCGGTCGATGTTTTTCCCTCGTGCGGCGGGATCCCTGGCTCAAGATGGCTGGGAAAGCCAGGCGTTGATCCCCAGCGATCCCCAAGCTCTTGACCGCCAGGCAAAAATACGCAAACATGTGTTCATCATTCTTTGTGATCCCCGTTGATCCCGACCTGGAATCATCAGGGGTTGGAGAGTGCAAAGCAGGCCGTCACGCCAGTAGGTTCAAGGCTGTACTGAGCCACAAGCTGGGATCGGCCTTTGGGTTAGAAGCTGGAGCATTGCACAAAGCCTGAGTTGTCGAAGACAGGAGACCCTGACCATGCCACCAGAGCGGATCCCGTTGGAAGAAATGACCATCCGGCAGTTGCGAGAAGAAGCTGCCCGCTATCAGATCCCCAAGTACAGCCGTATGACCAAAGACCAGCTTATCGAGGCCATTCGAGAAGCCCAAGCCAAAACTGGCTGCCCCACCGATGCGATGCCGGAGCCCAGCGGGCAAGAGTCGGTTACCGGGACGAAGTATGTCGGCCAAGTAGCTAGCAAGCCGGATCTGGCCGATGTAGACAAGGGGCTGGGGGATCTGCCCGACGGCTATGGCGAAAGCCGCATTGTCCTGCTACCGCGGGATCCCCAGTGGGCCTACGCCTATTGGGATGTGCCCAACGAAGCCAAGGAGAGCAAGCGCCGCGAGGGCGGCCAACAGTTGGCGCTGCGTCTGTACGATGTGACAGATATTGATTTCGACCGCCAACCGGCCCACAGCATGCAGGAGTACCCCTGCGACGAGCTGGCGCGGGAATGGTACTTGCCGATCCCGGTGAGCGACCGCTCCTATTTGGTGGAGATCGGCTACCGGACGGCAGATGGCCGCTGGCTGATGTTGGCCCGCTCGGCAGCGGTGATGGTGCCCCCGGTTTATCCTTCCGACTGGTTTGAAGAGCACTTCCTGACGGTGCCCTTCGACGTGGCACTGCAGGGCCGCACCCTCTACCAGCTCACCGAGCCCTACAAGCGCAGCGCCACCGGCATGGGCGTGGTGGCCTACAAAGGCGATGAGCCGCAGCGGGAGGCGACGGCGGATCCCTTCCTGGACATGGTGGGCGACTTCGAGGCAATGCGGGTGGCGGGATCCCTGTTTGGCAGCCACCAAATGGGCAGCCGTCAACTGGTGCCGGAGCAGGCCATCAGCTCGTTCATTATCCCCTCGGGTGTGGGTATGATGGGGATGGCTATGGCCGAAGTGCCTGCTGCTCCCTGGATGGCTTCCGGATCGGGCCTGGGGCTGTTCTCCGGCGCTTCCGAAGTCCTGCCGCGGCGCTCCCGCAAGTTCTGGCTGGTGGCTGATGCCGAGCTGATCGTCTACGGGGCCACGGAGCCGGATGCCACCGTCACCATCGCCGGGCGCAAGATCCAGCTCAACCCCGATGGCACCTTCCGTTTCCACATGGCTTTCCCCGATGGCAACATCGACTTCCCCATCTTTGCTGTGGCTGCCGACGGCGAGCAAAATCGGGAGATCCACATGACCTTCGACCGCCGCACCCTCTCCCGCCGCACCAACACCAAGGAGGAGGCCATCGAGGAGTTGTTGCCCTAGAGGATCCAACTTTTCACTGCTTGCCCCCTGGAGCTGGCCGGGGGCTTTTTGTTGCCGAGTGAGAGTTATTTAACCGGTGATGCAACCCAACTCCCCTCTCCCTCAGGGAGAGGGGCTGGGGGTGAGGGGATCCCTCAGGGAGAGGGGCTGGGGGTGCCTCAATCCAGTTTGTGAACTTATGAAACAAGGGATCCCGGCCCTAGGAGCGGTCGATCAACTGGGCCAGTTGTTTCAGCTTCTTCATCACCTGTCCAGAGCAAAGCAGGTCTTGCGCCTGTTGGATCCCTTCCTGCAAAGAGGGAGAATGGCCGAGGAGCCACAGATAGCTGCCCCCATTCCAGAGAACGGCTGGGGTGAGTTGACAAGGATCGCCGCTGAGCACCTGCTGCATCTGCTGCTGCAGCTCTTTTTCGCCGGCAAGAGGGATCTCTGGGCCTGCCAAGTGGCAATCGCGAGCCTTCAGGAGCAGCCGTTGCCCGCCCTGGTTCAGGATAGCTGCTCGTTCTCGCGGCAGGTCGCAACTGCCTTCCAAACCCTTGACGGTGGTAAATTGCCCGATCTCCCGCAGGGCAAACAGCTCCAGCAGCGTGGCCTCGGTGGGCGGGTGCACATAGCCCGCCACCAGGTGAAAGGGGCCTTGGTAGGGCGCCCAGACCAGCTCCAAGGTGGCCAAGGGGGGGCGTTTGCCGATTTGATCCCGGTAGTCCATCAGGGCCTGGGCTTGGGGAAAACAGGTGGGCAAATACAAAAATCCCAACCCGGTTTGTTCCAGCAGTTGCCCCACCTGCCCCAGGGATAGCCCCCGCCAATCGACCCCCAAGAGGCGCCAGACGACCTCCAAAGGTAGACCATACTTGGTGGGACAAAAGCCGGAGCCATGCAGCAAAACGGCTGCCCCTGCCGCGGCCAACAGCAAAGCCACCAGCACCCCCAGCGGCGCAGTCCGCGAGCGGCCATCGTAGGGATGGCCAAAGATAATCAAAGGATGGGGCAAATCCCGTTGGGGCAGAAGAGGGCCGTATTCTGCGTAGGCATCCAACATACCGGCCAGCTCTTCGGCGGTGGGGCGCTTGATGCGGTGGGCAATTAAAAAAGCTCCGATCTGGGCGGGAGTGGCTTCCCCCCGCAAGAGCATGCGAGCAGCGCTGGCCGCTTCGGCTCGGCTGAGATCTTGGTGAGTATGGGTGCCGCTGCCGATTTTTTTCAACAGCTCGCGAAACTCTTGGCTCATAGCATCGGCGATCAGGAGGGCTGGGCTACTCAGGATACTGACAACAACCTGGCAGATGGCTGAGGGATGTGGGGATCTGTGCCGGAAGCGGGCTCAACCTCGGGCTGCCTGATGAGCTGGGCGGCCAACTGCAAAAACCGGCGAATGGGCGGAATCTGGTAGCGATCGCTGGTGGTGACCATCACCACCTGCCGCCTCAACAGGGGAGGCTCGGTGGGCCGCACCTGCAACTCCGGATCGGCGCAGCAGTCCACCAGGGCCGACTCCGGCAGGAGAGCGATCAACTGCCCCTGTCGCACCACTCCCCGAAAGGCATCTAGGGTGTTCAGTTCCAGGGCTGCTTTGAGAGGGAGCCCCTGCCGGGCCAGATGGGATCCCACCAAGGAGCGCATGGCGTAGCCATCCTTGAAGACAGCCTGAGGATACTCGGCCAGCGCCTTCCAGGGGATCTGCTCGTAGCGGCTGAGGGGATGGGTGGAGGGCATCAACACCTGAATCGGCTCGGAATACAGCGGCTCCACCACCAGTTCTGCCCCCCGCGTCATCAGGGGATTGTCCATGACCAGGGCCACATCCACCAGCCCATCCCTGAGCACCTTCAAGGCGCGGTCGCTGCCCAGAGCCGTGACCCGCAACTGCACCTCTGGGTGCTCTTGACAAAACTGTTGCAGCACGGGCGGCAGTTGATGGGCAATCAGGGAATGGATCCCAGCAATGCAGAGTTCGGTCTGCTGGCCCTGCAGCCATTCTCGAAGGCTCTCCTGAGCCCGCTGCCATTCCTGACAGATGCGACGGGCATGGGGCAAAAGCCGTTCTCCCGCCACAGTTGGGGCCACCGGGTTTTTGCGATGCAACAGCGGGGCGCCCACGGCCTCTTCCAGAGCCTGGATCTGGCGACTGATGGCCGATTGGGTCAGACCCCTGAGGCGAGCAGCGGCCAAAAAGCTGCCCGTCTCCACCACGTTCAAAAAGGCTTGCAACAACTCCAGCCGCATTCGGGATCCCTTGGGCAATGTAACCAGCCACGGTGGCATCCTAGCCAGGGAAACGGTAGGCTTTTGTAAACGCCGTTACCAGTTGTTGGCTTGAGGATCCCCAAGCCAGGGGGAGACGAAGCAGATGAGTTGGGATCCGGCCTTGCTGACGGAGCTGCTCAACTCCGCCGTTCCGCGCCTTTTCCCCGCTGCCCAGGTGGCCATTCGCCACCGGGGAAAGTGTATTTACTCAAGGGCGGCAGGCTATCTTGACCCTGAGACCCGGTGCCAACCGACAACCTTGGCCATCTGTTTTGACCTGGCCTCCCTGACCAAGCTCTACACCGCCACCGCCTGCATGGTCTTGGTGGAAGCTGGAGCGTTGCAGTTGGATCAGCCGGTCAGTCTCCTGTTGCCGGAGTTTCAGGGATCCCGCCCCATTGCCCCCTATGAGGATCCTCTGCAGCCGGGGAAATGGATTGCTGTGGAACCGGAAATCGAAGGCGAGCTGATCCCGGCAGGGCAGGTGACGGTGCGGCAGTTGCTGGCCCACACCGCCGGCTTGCCCGCCTGGCGACCCCTTTTTCGACAGCCCGACGCCGCATCGGCCCGGCACATGGCCCTGCACACTTTTTTTTCCTACAAGCCGGGATCCCGTGTGGTCTACAGCGATCTGGGATTGATCTTGCTGGGCCTGGCTTTGGAACGTCTGAGCGGGGCCAGCCTGGATCAGATCTTGCACGCCCAGGTCTTGCGGCCTCTGAGCCTGAGCCAAACCCGGTTTTGTCCGGGGGATCCCTTCCATCCACCCCTTGCCTCTGTCCCTTGCGCGCCCACCGAGCTGTGCCCCTGGAGAAGGCGCCGTTTGCAGGGGCAGGTTCACGACGAAAATGCCGCCCGCCTGGGCGGGATCGCCGGCCATGCCGGGCTGTTCGCTACGGCAGAGGAGGTGGCCGCCTTCGGAGAGAGTTTTTTGACGGGATCCCTACTGCAGCCGCAGACGGTGCGGGAAATGACCCGCGAGCAGTTGCCTCAGCCAAATGCTCCGCAGCGCGGTCGCGAACGTCGAGGCTTGGGGTTTGCCTTACGCTCTGCGGATCCCTTGGCCAGCAGCTACCCGTTCAGCCCCGGCGCCTTCGGCCACACCGGCTTCACCGGAACCTCCCTGTGGATCGATCCAGAGCGAGAACTGGTGGTGGCCCTGCTCACCAACGCCGTCTATCACGGTCGGCAGGAGAACGGGTTCCAGGCTTTTCGGGTTGCCTTCCATCAGGCCATTCTGAGAGGACTGGCTTGATCTTCGATCTTTGTATCGCCTATCTGGCTGGCTTTCGCATTTGGGTTCAGGACGACCGCCCGGACTGGGTAACCCCTCAGCGCTTTCCCGATGCCGAGCGGCTGTACCCACAGCCCTTTGCCCAGCTTATCCCCGATCTGCAGAGGATCCCGCAGCTCTACATTGCTCTTCTCACCCGCAGCTACAACCTCGATGGCCAAACCCTACGGGCCATTTATCACTCCGGCCCCCATTACTTGGGGATGATCGGTAGCCGCAAGCGGGTGCAAGCCGTCCTGCAAACTCTGGCCCAGGAAGGGATCCCCAAGACTGCCTTCAGCTAGAAACCGCAGGAGCCCCGCCGTGGGGTCAGGGTCGGGAGAAATGCGGACGACGTATGATTGCAACATGACCCAAGTTTTGACCATCTCCTGCAAGCTCAAGGTGTCTGCTTCGCAAGCCGTGAAGCTAGAGGCAACCTTATCGGCTTTTGCACAAGCACTCCTCGCGCCAGCGGGCCGTAGGCCTTACTGGGTCAACCAAAACACACCAGAGAAGGT
>NZ_JANSJJ010000059.1:0-1100 GCF_047502715.1 Synechococcus sp. H55.10 | reverse complement strand
GATCCCTTGGCTGTCCTGCGGGTGATCTTGTCAGCCCTCAGTCGCCCCCGCTCTTGGCGCGGGCGCACCTACTAGTCGATTGCCTCAGGATCGACGCCCAACTCCCGCAATTTTGCGGCTAGGCGCTGCTGCTCCTGACGGGCTTGGGCGAGGGCTGCCTCTGCCGCTTCGGCCCGCTGTCGCTCCTGCTCTACTTGTTCAATTCCCCACAGAAGCAAATTCCCGTCGGCAGTCCACCACCGCAACCAGTTGGCTTTGGTTTCCGCTTTTTGTCCGCGCCACACCCCCAAGAACAAGCCGATCTCCGGGATCCAATAGCGACCGTTTTCCTCAGCCGAGGCAGGGGCATAGCGACCGTCTTCCAGGCGATAGACATCCAGCTCGCCGGTTTTGGGATGAAAAATGACGTAAACAGGCACCTGCAAAATGCGCTCGTAGAAATACCATTTCCCGTAGGGGTAGTGGGGGTTAATCGAGTATTCGCCACCCTCGGTTTCGGAGATAAATTCCATCACAATGGCCGGGGGATCCCCCTCCAAGTGGGGGGTATAGCTGCGGCGAATCTCTCCTTCGGGCAGCGGCTGCACCCTGGGCACGTACAGCCAGTCGGGGGCTTTCACCACCACTTTGTCCCCGACAGTGCTGCACAGGCCAAAGTTGGAAGCGATCAAAGCCTCGGCGGGGATAAGCTGAGCCAGTTCCAAAGCCTCGCGCAGGGCAGCAGCCAAAAGGGGCTGTAAGGTGCTTTCCACAGGCTCATCCGGCAGCGGAAAGTCTTGCGGCAGTTTTTCCCATCGGATGGGGGGGAGAGAAGGGGTAAGGCGAACAGGAGAGAGGGCCATAGCCTGGAGTACCCCTAGAGGCAGGATGTGCAGATACCTCTTGGGATAACCCAAAGGGATCCCTGCTATCAACCTTCCCCTCTTCTGGGGTGCCGGGAAACGCTTCCGGATCCCTGGGGTGGACACAGCTCCCAGGATGACGTAGGGATCGTAGGTCAAGATACCCCGGCTGCCAGTTTCCACGGCTAGGGTATGCTGGTGGGCAGTGAGCAAGTTTCCCACCTCTTCTTTTGAGGAGAGAATATGCCGGAACCGGAA
>NZ_JANSJJ010000058.1:0-48805 GCF_047502715.1 Synechococcus sp. H55.10 | reverse complement strand
GGGTGAGGGCACCTCTGGGAGAGGGGCTGGGGGTGAGGGCACCTCTGGGAGAGGGGCTGGGGGTGAGGGCACCTCTGGGAGAGGGGCTGGGGGTGAGGGGTTAGACTATGGGATCAGGTTTCCGGCTGGGATCCCGGATCCAGTCCAAAAGCAGCGGGTTGACCAGCTCGGGGGCTTCGTCTTGGGGGCAATGGCCAACTCCTGGCAAGGGGATGAACCCCACCACGCAAGGGAACCCCGCCAGGGCCCGCCCCAGGGCAATGGGTTCCCAGGGATCCGCTTCCCCCCACAGGATCAAGACGGGGCAGGCGAGCTGAGGCAAGAGATCTTCTGCCAAAGGCCCCTGAGAATAGCGCACAAAAGCCAAAAAGACCTCTGCCGCTCCTGGCTCCAAAGCCGGCTTGAGCAAAAGCTGGATCAGTTCCTCGGTAACGGCTTCTTTGCGTCCGTAGGCCTGGAGGAGGATGTTGCGAATGGCCTTGGGTTGAGCTATCTGGGCGAAGAAAAAACGACCAAAGGGGGGCCACCCCAGCAGGGATTGGAGCAGGGGAGTGGTCCAGCGGCGCAGCCAGGAGATTTGCGCTCGTTTCCGCTCGTGCAGCAGCCGCAGCGAGGGATCCAACATCGCCACTCCCAAAACCTGCCCCGGATCCAGAACCGCCGCCTGCAAAGCCACAATGCAGCCAATCGAGTTGCCCACCAGATAGGCCGGCTGGCCCATCACCTCGCGCACAAAATCTGCCACCAGGGATCCCCAGGTCTCGAAGGTGTAGGGCAGAGGCGAGCCGGGCAGAGGCTTGGCGGATCCCCCAAAGCCCAACAGATCGACCGCGTACACCCGACAGTGCTGCCCCAGCTCCAGCAAATTTTTCCGCCAATGGTCGCTGCTGGCCCCAAAGCCATGGATCAGCAACACCACCGGGCCGGCAGATCCCGACTGCTGATAGCGAATGGACTGGTCACGCCAGAGCCAGCGGTGCTCTGCAATGGGGGGTGCGGTGGGCAAAGGAAGCATGGGGAGCCTCTGGCTTCGCGTCAACGTTGCGATCTTAAATCTCTTTGTAAGTTTCCGGGGGAGGCTGGGCAATACTGGCAGTTGAGGGTTTTGCGGTGGGTCGGCTTTGATTTGGCTGGTTGGCCTCGGCTTGTTCGGCAGCGCTTTTTGCCTCTTTTGGGGACAGTTGTTGGTGGGCAAGTTGCTGCTGCCGCTGTGGGGAGGATCCCCCCTGGTGTGGAACACCTGCCTGGCTTTTTTCCAGGTCACCCTGCTGTTGGGCTACCTGTGGGCAGACCGGCTGGGGCGTGGGTTCCATCCCAGGATGGGCGTGCTGATCCAGGGGATCTTGCTGCTGATGGGGCTGAGGCTTTTACCCTTTCAATTTGGGCTCTGCCTGCAGCCGGAAGGAGCGTGGCCCCCTCTCGCCCTCTTGGCAGACCTGGCTTTGGGAGCTGGGGTGCCGCTGTTTCTCCTGTCGGCGACGGCGCCATTGCTGCAACGGGGGTTGGCGGCAAGAAAGGGCGCGGAGCAACAGGGGCTGCGGGATCCCTATTTTCTCTATGTGGCCAGCAATGCCGGCAGTTTGGCCGGGCTGCTGGGTTACCCGCTGCTGCTGGAGCCCCGGCTGTCTTTGGCTGGGCAAACTCACCTGTGGACGGGATCCTACGCGCTGGTGGCAGCCCTGGTGCTGCTGAGCGGGGTGGGGCTGTTGGCGTCAGCGGCCCAGAGCACTGTGGGGGATCCCGACCCAGGATCCTTGGCAGTCTCCTGGGGAGAGCGCTGGCGCTGGGCGGGGCTGGCTTTTTTGCCGGCAGGCCTGTTGGTGGCGGTCACCACTTTGCTGACCACCGACGTGGCGGCGGTGCCCCTGTTGTGGGCCATCCCCCTGGGGATTTATCTGCTGACATTCATGCTGGCTTTTGGGGGTATCCACCCCAGGAAGTGGATGTTGGGAACAACGGCTCTTCTGGCCTGCGGGGCAGTGGGGGCCCAGGTCTTGGGCTGGGTGAGGCCCGGTTTTTTGCTGCTGCTGCATCTGGTCACCTTTGGGCTGGTAAGCTGGGGCTGCCACAGCCAGTTGGCCTGCCGGCGCCCGCCGGTGGAGCAGTTGACGCAGTTTTACCTGTGGTTGGCTTTGGGGGGGAGCTTGGGGGGGATGTTCTCTGCCCTCTTGGCCCCGCAGGTGTTTGAGACGGTGCTGGAATATCCTCTGCTCTTGGGGGTGTCGCTGGCCGTGCTGGGGGGGCGGGTGGGCCTGTGGCTGGGGCTGGGGTTGCTCTTGCCCTTGCTGCTGTTGCGCTTTCGCCTGCCGGCGCTGCTTCACCGCGGCTCCGCCGTGGGCTTAGCCTTGGGGTGGGCGGTGCTGGTGTTCACAGGAGAGGGCAAGAGGGGATGGCTGCGGCGGCTGGGGACGATGGCGGGGTTGGTTGTGCTGCTGGGGCAACCCTGGCTGATGCCGGGACTGCAGGTGGTGGCCAGCCAGCGCAGCGCCTTTGGCCTCAACCGAATCGTGGAATACCAGACCGAGCAGGGATCCTTCCGCAGCCTTCTGCACGGCACCACCCTACACGGCAGCCAAAACCTGGATCCCCAAAAGGCCCTGCAGCCGCTGACCTATTTCGCCCGGTCTGGGCCGGTTGGGCAGGTGTTTGCGGCGTTTAGAGCTCAGGCTGCGGCTCTCCGGCCCGCCATTGCGGTGTTGGGGCTGGGGATCGGCACGTTGGCCGCCTACGCCCAGCCGGGGGATGAGTGGACGTTTTTCGAGTTGGATCCCACCGTGGCCGACTGGGCGGGCCGCTACTTCTCCTATCTCGATTGGGCCAGCCAGCAGGCGCAGGTACAGGTCATCCTCGGCGATGCCCGCCTCAGCCTCCAGAGGATCCCAGCGGGCAGCTATGACTTGATGGTGATGGATGCCTTCAGCTCCGACGCCGTGCCGGTGCATTTGCTGACCCTAGAGGCCCTGACCCTCTACCTAAGCAAGCTCAAGCCCCAGGGTTGGCTGCTCTTCAACATCACCAACCGTCACCTCAACTTGGCCCCCGTGTTGGCCGGCCTGGCCGGATCCCTGCAGCTCCAGGCTTGGCAGCAGGCCCACCGGGATCTGTCCTCTGACCAGCAACAAGCAGGGCTGGCCCCCTCCCACTGGGTGCTGATGGCCAACAACCCTGGAGCTCTGCAGGGCTGGCAGCCCCTTCTGCCCCAAGCCGGAGATCCGGTCTGGAGGGATGATTTTTCCAACCTGCTGCAGGTGATCCGTTGGCCCCAGATCCCCAGTTCCGAGTAGGAATCGGACTGTTCGACCCTTGGGCGAATGCACCAGCCTTAGGCAGCCCCGCAGCTCAAACAATCTTTACAACGCAGAGTTGGTATGAGTTATGATTGTTTGAAACGTAACTAATGCCTGCTCAGGAGCTCAGCTCATGTCTCCTTCAACTTTGCAAGCCCTTACTGTCAATTCGCAAGCCGTCATGGCTGAAGCCTCTGGGGCTCGTTTCGTGGCCATCGGCGGCAGCTTGCGGCCCAATTCCTTGACTTATCAAGCGCTGGAGGTGGCGCGGCGCGAGTTTGAGAAGCTGGGGATCCCCTTGCACATTCTCGATCTGCGGCAGATGAAGCTGCCCTTTGCGGATGGCTCGGAATCCTACGCGGACTATCCTGATGTGGCGCTTTTGCAGGCGACCATGAAGCAGGCGGATGGGATCCTCTTGGCCAGCCCGGAGTACCACGGCGGCATCAGCGGCAGCCTGAAAAATGCCCTGGATCTGTTGCGTTTTGAGCACCTGGAGGGCAAGGTCTTCGGGTTGATCAGCGTTTTGGGCGGTGAGAGCAACAGCAACACCCTCAACCAGATGCGCTTAATTGTGCGTTGGGTGCATGGCTGGGCGATCCCGGAGCAAATCGCCATTGGTCGGGCTTGGAGCGCTTTTGACGAGCAGGGCAATCTCAAAGACGAGAAGCTACAACAGCGCTTTCAACACTTTGTCCACAGCTTGGTGACCCACACCCACAAGTTGCGGGGGATCCCAGTAGTAAGGCCTTCCTGAATACCTGCAGGCCCTGGCTGCCCCTGTTGCTACCCAGCCCCTCAGCGGGGGGTTATAGTTATTCCCAGCCAGTGCAAGTCCTTTGCATGGCTCTTTAGCCAACTTTTTGGCAAAGAAGAGGAGGAGTTGAGAAGGTTTTATAGGGCATTGGCTAACCTGCAGAATCAATCCACACGGGTATGGTTCAGTCTGTTCCCCCTTATTCCGATAGAGCTGGATCCCTGTCTCCCTGGGTAGCTCTGCAAGTAACCTTGCAACAGATGCGGGAGCAGAGCGATGCCAACGCCCTCATTCAGCTCACGCTGGAGTATGTCAGGGCGGTGTTTGGGGCGCCGCTGATCTGGCTTGCTCTTTACGACTATGCCAATCACCAGTTGGTGGGCCAAGGGGGGGTGACCCTGCGGGAAGACGATCAAGCGCTCTTGCGAGCTCTGTATCCCCTGCAGCCGGGGGAGATCCTGGAGCAGGTGGTGATCGAACAGCGGCCCATCAGCGTGCCCGATCTTTCCCAGGAGCCGCGCATGGGCCTTTGGCAGCGGGAGGCCAGGCGCCTGGGCGGGATCCAGGGCTGCTTCATCTATCCCTTCTCGGCGGTGGGGCGGCGGCGCTGCCTGGGGATCCTGATGCTGGGATCCCAGATGTGGGGAGTTACCACCCGCGAGGACGAAAAGGCCCTGCTGGGGATTTTGCTGGGGCAGTTGGCGGCCTCGCTGCAAGAGCTAGAAAACGCTTGGCAACAGCAGACCGAAAAGCGCCTTGAGGATCTACTTCTGAGGTTGGGAACGGCGATGCGCCAGGCGGGATCCCTGCAGGAACGGGTCAGCCTGGTGAGGCAGGAGCTGCAGACGTTCCTGGGCGCCGTCCATATTCAGGTGTACTGGCACGAGCGCAGCCAGGGGCGGTTTGTTCCCCATGGAAGCGCCGCTAGGCCCAGCCAGCCACCCACTCCTGCCCCCATGTCCAGAGAGGCCAAAGCGGGAGCAGCGTCGCCAAAAGATGGCGGCCTTTCTCTGCGGGAATTGGGGGACATGTACTACACCCTCACCGATGGCCAGGTGGTGGTGGGCGGCACGGGGACGACCCGCTCTGAGGTTCCCCCCAAGCTGATGCAGCAGTTGCGGGCTCAGGCGGTTTTGGCGGCCCCGATTTTGCTGGAGAGGGATCTGCTGGGGTTTATCTGGGTGCAATCGGAGCTGCCCCGCACCTGGCAAGCGGTGGAGCGACAGTTGGTGGCCGCTGCCGCCAATGGGCTGGCCTTGGCCGCCCCCCTGGAAAATCTGGATCGCCGCATTCGCCAGTTGGCCGACGACCAAGAGTTTGTCCACCAGGTGGGCCGTTCGCTTTACAACCCAGCAGAGCTGCAACAGGCTCTCCAGCAAGCGGTGGTTGGCCTGGGGCAGCGCCTGAAGGCCGCTGTGGTGGCCGTGTTGACGGTGGATCCCGACAGGCCCATCCCCCGCCTCTTCTACGAGCACCGCAGCGAAGGCAAGCAGGCTTTGCCGCCGCAGTTTAGCCCCTTGAGCGAGCAAGACTGGCAGGATCTGCTGCGCAGCGAGGTGGTGGTGGCAGAAAACTACGACCAAGATCTGCGCCTGCTCTCTTGGCGGCAAGAACTGGCCCCTCTGGGGGTGCGCTCCCTCATGCTCACCCATACTCGGGTCGGCGGCGCCGTCAGCAACGCTGTCTTTCCGGAAGGGCTGCTCCTGGTATTACACCCCCAGCTACGGGCCTGGAGCCGGGAAGAACGGCAACTGCTGCGCGGGATCGCCCAACAAGTGGGGTTGCTCCTGCGGCACCTCCAATCGGAACAACAGCGACAACGGCAAGAACAACTGCTCAGGGGCCTGATCGCCACCTGTCTGGCCCTGCAAAACCTGAACACCTCGCCCGTTGGCGACAACAGCAGTATAGAGTCCTTTCTCTACACCACCACCGCTCAACAGACGGCCCAATTGCTGGGGATCCCGTTGGCTCTCGTAGTCAGTTGGCAGCCGGGGGAGAGCCGGGCCCAGTTACAGCCGCCCTTTGCTGCTGCCCCTGAGTTCTGCCCCAGCGGAGCCACCGAGATCGACCGCCAGGATCCGCTGCTGGCTTATGTGCTGCAGGCGGGGGAGCCCCTTCAGCTTGCCCAAGAAGAGATCCCGGCTGCCAGCCGCACCTGGCTCAATTCTGCCGGCCTGGGATCCTGGCTGCTGGTGCCCTTGGGCGAGACAGATCCCTCTCTGCCGGAGCCTCTGGGGGTTTTGATCCTGGGGGCAGAGGCAGGTAAGGTTTGGGATCCCGACGAGCGGGCGGCTGTGATGTTGATCGCCCAGACCTGCGCTTGGACGCTGCGGCGCTTGCTTTGGATGCAAACTTTGCAAGAGCAGCAGGAGGTGCTCAGGGAGTTGAACTGGTACAAACACCGCCGCCTGCTAGACCTACAGAATGCCCTCCTGGACGGCCTGCGCCGCTTGGGTCAGGTGCCGGAGATCCCCGGCGACGAAGCCACCCGCTGGCAAAAAGTGGTGGAGATCGGCAAGGGGCTGCGAGAGCTGACGGTCTCCACAGAGCCGTTGTTGCAGGCGGAAACCTGGCAGATCCAGCCACAGTTGCAGTCGGTATCTTTGGCTACTTTGGTGCGCAAAAGCCTGCGCCGGGTGGAGGGCCTGACCCAAAGACGCAAGCTGTGGCCGCGGGCCCATGGGGACATGAGTCTGGCCATCCAGGGGGATCCCGGACGCCTGGAGATGGTGCTCTGGGAGCTGCTGGTGGCCGCCGCTTTGCGCAGCCCGGAAGGGGGGCGGCTGGATCTGTGGAGCCAGGCTGGCGAGGGCTATGCAGAGCTGCTGGTGGTGGATCAGGGCAGCTTTGACCCTCACCTGGCAGCGGCACTTCAGTTGGAGCCGGAGCGGGTGATCTACGCGGATCCTTTGCTCAAGTCGCCTTTGGCGGCCAGCCCCGGCCTGGAACTCAGCTTATGCCAACGGGTGGTGCAGCGGATGGGAGGTCAGCTCTCCTTCTATCTGTCTGGGGATGGGCGCTCCGTTTCCCGACTGCTCCTGCCGCTGAGCCCAGCGTAGAGCACAGCCCTCAGGAAGACAAGATCCTCAGCAGCCAAAACAGGGGCAAGAAGGCCAGCACCCCTCGATCCAGCCGCCGCAGTTGTAGGCGGTGCCAGCGCAGGGGATGGTCGGGGCCGGTCAGCCCACGGGCTTGCATGGCCATGGCCATCTGTTCGGCCCGCAGGAGCAAGTTTTCAAAAAAGCGCTCCACCAGGGCCAGCAGGGTTTGCATCCCGCCCCGAAAACTGAGGGATCCCCAGCGCACATCCCGAGTTCGCACCGCCCGCACCAGGTTTTGCACCTCCTCCATCACCAGCGGCAGAAAGCGCAGCGCCAAGGTGAGGGTGAGGATCACCTCCGCAACCGGCCATCCCCAGCGCTGGCAAGGTTGCAACAGTTGGCCGATCCCAGCGGTGATCTCCTCTGGGGCGGTGGTCAGCAAAAACAAGTTGGTGGCATAGAGCAGCGTAAAGATGAGGGTGCCCAGCCGCAAGGCCACCGACAGAGAACGGCGCGACACCTGAAAGGTTCGCCCCAACAGGGACAATTGAACCAAGCGGTAGCGATAGGGCGTTGGCCAGGCACGGGTTTGCTCGCGCCAGGCGCGGTCTGGGGATCCCTGTTCTGCAGCCAGGTGAAGGCTATCGCGAACGCCGGGGATCCCGGTCAGCCCATAGCCCACCACCTGCACATCCTGCCGCTGCGGCTGCGGAAAGACCCCCAACCCATCTGGGGCCAAGCTGGTGATCCCAAAGGTGAGCAGGCTGAGAGCCAACACCAGAGCGAGTTGGCCTGACCAAACCCGGCGCGGCAGACGGGCTGCCACCGTCAAGAGCAAGAGAAGTGCCACCACCGCCAGGCGCCAGCCATTGCCGGCCAAAATGGGACTGAGCAGGAAGCTGAGCAGCCAGGCCAGCTTCACGCGCGGATCCAGGCAATGTAGCCAGGTGCGAGGCTCTTCCAGATAAATCCCCAGCGGGGCATTGCGCAGGATATCCACGATCGGGCAAGCGGGAAACAGCCTATCTATGTAAGCTACCCGACTCCGACCGCTGGGCGGTATTCAAATCGCGGCCAAGAGAACACAACCCTCACTAGCCTTGGATCCCCCCTTGGCGGCATGATAAGAACGAGGGATCCGCAGAACAAGGCAAAAATGGACGTGCAACTGGGCCGCAATCGGCAGGCAAGACGCGCTTATGGGCTGGATGAGATCGCGCTGGCACCAGGCAGGCGAACTCTGGATCCCAGCCTGGTAGACACCCACTTCACTCTGGGAGGGATCCAACGGCCCATCCCCATCATCGCCAGCGCCATGGACGGCGTGGTGGATGTCAAGATGGCGATTTTGCTCTCCAAGCTGGGGGCGATGGGCGTGCTGAACCTGGACGGGATCCAAACCCGCTACGCGGATCCCGACGAGGTGCTGGATCAGATTGCTGCGGTCGGCAAAGACGAGTTTGTTCCCCTGATGCAGCGCCTCTACAGCGAGCCCGTCAAGCCGGAGCTGATCCAAGAGCGCATCCGCCAGATCAAAGCCGCCGGCGCCATTGCCGCCGCTAGCTGCGTGCCCGCCCATGCGGCTGAATATGGCCCCCTAGTGGCGGAAGCAGGCGGAGATCTCTTCTTCGTCCAGGCCACCGTGGTTTCCGTCCATCACAAGGTGCCAGAGGGCATGCAAAAGCTGGATCTGGCCGCGTTCTGCCGCTCCATGCCCATTCCCGTGGTGCTGGGCAACTGCGTCACCTACGATGTCGCCCTGGAGCTAATGCAAGCGGGAGCTGCCGGCGTCTTGGTGGGCATCGGCCCCGGCGCTGCCTGCACCTCCCGCGGCGTGCTGGGGGTGGGAGTACCTCAGGCCACCGCCATTGCCGACTGCGCTGCCGCCCGCGACCAGTTCTTGGCCGAAACCAGCACCTACGTTCCCATCATCGCCGACGGCGGCCTGGTGACCGGCGGGGATATCTGCAAGGCCATCGCCTGTGGGGCCGATGCCGTGATGATCGGATCCCCCTTGGCTCGCGCTCAGGAGGCGCCCGGTCGCGGCTTTCACTGGGGCATGGCCACCCCCAGCCCCGTTTTGCCCCGCGGCACCCGCATTCGCGTGGGATCCACCGGCACCCTGGAAGAGATCTTGCGCGGCCCCGCCCGCCTGGATGACGGCACCCACAACCTCTGGGGCGCTCTGCGCACCAGCATGGCCACCCTGGGCGCCGCCAACCTCAAGGAAATGCACCAGGTGGCGATCTGCATTGCCCCTTCCCTTTTGACCGAGGGCAAGGTGTACCAGAAGGCGCAGAGCCTGGGCATGGGGAAATAGCCCCTCAGGAAATGCTAGACTCAGGGAGCCGAGGGGGCGGTTAGCTCAGCGGTAGAGCGCCTGCCTTACAAGCAGGATGTCACTGGTTCGAGTCCGGTACCGCCCATCCCCGCCTTAGCCCGTGGCTCAGCTTCAGGATACACCCGCTAGCCAGGGCCGGATCCCTGAGGTAAAGTAATGGGTATAGGGCCTGGAGCGTCTGCCGCCCTTGAGCCTCGCATTGAGTCTCGCTCAAAAAGTGTGTAAAGTGGTAGACGATGTAAGACAGGGCTGTACTATGTTCTTCTAGAATTCGCAACTGTCAGGCTCGCTCTAGAGTTGGGCAGTTGGGCATCGCTAGGAGACGTTGCCACAGCTAAACAGGTGTGAGGACAAAAAACAAGGAGAGAAACATGCCCGCGAAACACACGAACTACTGGAAAACGCTGCTGGCTGGCACCCTGGGTGCAGCGGCAGTCTTAACCCCTGGAGTGGCCTATGCCCAAGCTACAGGGCCTGTCACCTCCATCTCTGAGCTTTCCGATGTGCAGCCCACCGACTGGGCATTCCAGGCGCTGCAATCGCTGGTCGAGCGCTACGGCTGTATTGCCGGCTACCCTGACCGCACCTTCCGCGGCAACCGGGCCATGACCCGTTTTGAGTTTGCCGCCGGGATGAATGCCTGCTTGGATCGCATCAACGAGCTGATCGCCGCCGGCCTGGCCGACAAGGTTTCTAAGGAGGACTTGGCTACACTGCAGCGGCTGCAGGAGGAGTTTGCCGCCGAGCTGGCAGCCCTGCGGGGACGGGTAGACGCGCTGGAAGCCGACGTAAATGACCTGAAGGGCAAGGTCTTCAACCCGGTCACCAAGCTGAATGCCCAAGTGATCACCGCTGTCCTGGGCAGCGCTCTCACCGACGACCGGGTGGTCAACAACAGGGTGGTGGCCGAGCAGAATCAGGCGAACATGACCCTGCCCTACCGGGTGCGCTTGAACTTCGACGCTTCCTTTGCTGGGCGTGACCGTCTGCGCATTCGTCTGCAGGCTCGCGATGCGGTAACCACCTTCTTCGCAGGGGATCCAGGCGTTGGCTTCCAAGGGGGTGGTGGTGGCACCTTCACACTGGCCCAGTTGGTCTATCAGTTCCCTGCCTTTAACCGCGCTGCCACCATCTACGCCGGCATCACGGGCACTGGGGTGTCCAGTGTCCTGCAATACAGCGTCCCCTTCGATGCCCTCTCCGACTTTGCCGACCTCCCCAACTCCACGGGAGATGTGCCCAGTGGCACGCTGTTTGGCTTCCGCTATCGCCTCGGCGACCAGTTTCGTCTGGCCTACGCCTACAGCACCCGCGGCGGCCAGACCTTGGGCAGAGGTTTCGGTGACAGCGGTTTGACCGGTAACGACAGCGCTCACACGGTGGAGCTGGGCTTTCTGCCGACGGAAAATCTGGAGCTGTATTTGCAATTTGCTTCCACCTATCTGCAGGACGCTAGCCGCGGCCCCGGTTTCCTGGCTACCGGCAGCAGCCTTTTCCGCGGTCCGCTGCGCCGGAATGACGTCACCCCCTCGGCTCGGGTCAATGCCTTTACAGTGGCTGCTAACTGGGAGCTGAGCCCCCGCATTATCCTGTCCGGCTGGTTTACGGCGGGCAACGTTGACTATAACCTGCCCAATGTGGTGCCGGCTGGCACTATCGATCCGGGCGATGAAGACTTCAACGGGTTCTTGCTTGGTTTTGCCTTCCCGGATCTCTTCATTGAGGGTGCCAAGGGTGGTGTAGTCTTCGGTCAGCCGATTGTGACTACAGACAACGACGGGGTTTGGGATACTCGGCCCTTCATTGTGGATGTCTACTACAGCTTCCCGGTCAACGACTACATTACCTTGACGCCCGCCGCCTACTTTGTGAGCAATCCCAATGGGGGCAGGCCAGGGGACAACGACCCGACCATCGGTGTGGGTGCTCTGCGGGCAGTGTTCACCTTCTAACCCCTTGCTCTCCCGCCTAGGTTAAAAACAACGGGGGGATCCGCCGCGGCGGATCCCTTTTTTGATGGGAAGTTTCCCAAGCCTTGCCCTGGAAGACATCGAGCAAGTTGGAGCGGGCGCCGGGAAGCTAGGGGTTACAAAAGGCGCACTGAGCCGGATCTGCCCAGGTCTCTGCCACAGGCTCGGTGTGGGTGTGGGAACAGCGGGCACAGCCATACACCCACGCCTTGGTTACAGGGGTGGGGGCACCACACTGGCCGCAGGGCAGCCCCGAGATGGAACGGATGCGCCAGTAGCCGGGAGTGCCGCAGGCGGGGCAGAGGCTTTGGGCTTTGGCGATGAGGTTTTGGGTGGCTGCCGCAATCACCTGCAGGCGGGTTGGGTTGTACAGGGCCCGCATATCGGTTTCCAGGTGCAGCCCTCCCTGGCGGGCCAGCAGCTCCTCCACCACCTGCTTTAGGGTTGCTTCGTCTTGGATCCCTTTGTGGATAAGTTGGGGGTTTTCCGGCTGGTCGAGGGCGATCAGGCCGTGCTGTGGGAACCCCACCTGTCGGGCAAAGTCGAGCGCTTCTGCCCAGCTCTGCACCCAGCGATGGCTGAAATTGGTTTGCACGCTTTCTGCATAGCCCACCAGCTCCAAGGGATCCGCGTCAGGTTCAAAAACCTTGAGCATGACCCATTCCTGGTTCCAAGGGATCCAGGGAAGCTGGGGGTGGGGGCCGAAGGATCCCTCGCTGGCCAAAACCAAAGAGGCAGGATAAGCTTGGCGGGCTCTCTCAATCTTTAGGCGTAGGGTGTGGATGGGATCCCCCGGTCGGGGCCGCTCCCGTGAGAAGGTGCCCAGTTGGTCGGTGTCGAGAGGTATCACTTGCACCTGGATCCCCAGGTGTTGGGCCAAGAGGGGGCCAATCACTTGCTCCTTGCGATGCAGGGTTGCCAAGTAGGCAACCCGACCTTTCCATTGCATAGACTCAGGCCCGACCCCGATCCGGCAAACGAAGTCTACAGCTTTATTGTTGGGCTCATCGGATGGCTCAAACCAGGGGACTGGGTTCTGCCGCCAAGCCCAACTGGGCGACGGCCTCGGCCAAAGCGGCCTCCCGGCTCTCCACAAACCGCTCTGCCGGCAAGGGCAAACGTAGGCTTTCCAAGCGCTGTCGGATCCGGCTCCTGGCCCCGACAATCCACACCTGCTTGCCGCGATCTAGGGCCTCACGAATGGCATTTTCCAGAGAGAGCGTCGCCGAAACCCCCAGCATCGGCACATCCGACAGATCCACCACCAAAGCCAGACAAGAAGCCACCGCCTGGTGTTGGCGGGAAATGGCCTGGGAAACCCCGAAGATCATCGGGCCGCTCAGGTAAAACAGCAGCACCTGGCCGCGGCCCTGGCGCAGCAATTCCTTTTCCCGCGGCGTGAGATCTACGGCATCGTCGGCATCGGTAATGGCCTTCACCTCTTCCGACTGCAGCTCGCTCAAGCGCTGGATGGTGAGCAAGTTGGCCACAAACACCCCCACTCCCACGGCAGCGATGAGATCCACGAACACCGTCATGAACATCACCCCGTACATGATGGCCGCCCCTTTGAGGGAGAGGCGGTGGGCCCGCTTCAGGAAGCTCCAGTCGAGGATATCCACCCCCACCTTAAAGGCGATCCCCGCCAGCACCGCCATCGGGATCCCTTGGGTGAGGGGAGCGGCAAACAGCACCACCATCAAGAGGATGAGGGCGCGGGTGATGCCGGCTAAAGGGGTACGCCCACCTGACTGGATATTCACCACCGTGCCCATGGTCGCCCCCGCCCCCGGCAAGCCCCCCAGGAAGCCGGAGACCAGGTTGGCGATCCCCTGCCCGATCAGCTCTTGGTCAGAGTCGTGGCGGGTGCGGGTGAGGTTGTCGGCAATCACCGCCGTCAAGAGGGTGTCGATGCAGCCCAGCATGCCCAGCACCACCCCGTCCAACACCAAGCTGGCCAAAGATGAAAAGGGCAACTGCGGCCATTGCACCTGGGGCAGGCCGGTGGGAATGGGGCCAATGCGCCGCAAATCCCAGTCAGCCATGAACCAGTTGGCCACCAGCGTTCCCAGCACCAGGGCCACCAACTGGGGCGGCACCGCCCGTCGCCAGGGCTTGGGATAGAAAAAGAGGATGGCCAGCGTCAGCAGCCCCAACCCCAGTTCCGGCACCTTGAGGTTAAGCAGGTAGGTCGGCAGGTTCTGCACCGACCCGATCACTCCCCCCTGGCTGGCGTGGCCCAACAGCGGCGGGATCTGCAGCAAAATCATGATCCAGCCAATTCCCGACATAAAGCCGGAGATGACGCTGTAGGGCATGAGGGTGATGTACTTGCCCAGCTTCAGGGATCCAAACAAAATTTGAAACAGGCCCCCCAGCATGACCACGGTAAAAGCTGGCCCCAACCCCTGATCCGGATAGCTGGCGGTAACCTTGGCAACCACCGCCGTCATCATCACCGTCATCGGCCCGGTGGGTTCGGAGATAAGGGTGGGGGTACCGCCGAACAGGGCGGCAAAAAAGCCCACACACACCGCCCCGTACAAACCTGCCACCGGCCCCGCCCCGGAAGCCACCCCAAAGGCCAAAGCCATCGGCAAGGAAACAATCGCCGTCGTCAGGCCGCCGAAGAGATCCCCACGCCAGTTTTCTAGGCTTAGCCGCCGCTGCCAATCCAGAAATCTCCTACCGCCGGCCTGCTCTTCTTTCGCTTGCTGCAGCATGCTCCACCGCTCTCGACACTATGTAGGTAGGCTACCATTGAGCGTTACCATAAAGACTAGACTAGAGAATAGATTTCTATCTATAAGTTTCTTCAGGGATCCCCTTTCGGCGCCGAGTTTGGGAAACTCTCTCTGCCAAGCAGAGCTGCCTGCCGACAGCCGCTCTACCCCAGAATGGTAGACTGGAAACACCTGGATTTGGGGTTACTGCCCTAGGTTGCCGACTGTTGGCGGGCAACAACCTTCTGAGCTTGCACCCTGCCCGCGCCCAAGCCGACCGGGATCCCTCACCTCTACCCCCACCCCATGAGCGACAACGAATTGACCGCACGCATCATCTCCACCGACCTGCAGCGGGAGATGGCGCAGTCCTACCTGGAATACGCCATGAGCGTCATCGTCGGGAGGGCTCTGCCGGATGCCCGCGACGGCCTCAAGCCGGTGCATCGCCGCATCCTCTACGCCATGCACGAGCTGGGCCTGACGGCGGATCGCCCTTTTCGCAAGTGCGCCCGCGTTGTCGGGGATGTGATCGGGAAATACCATCCCCACGGGGATCAGGCGGTTTACGATGCCCTGGTGCGCATGGCCCAGGACTTCTCCATGCGGGAGCGCCTGGTGGACGGGCACGGCAACTTCGGCTCCATCGACAACGACCCGCCGGCGGCCATGCGCTACACCGAGTGCCGTCTCACCGCCTTTGCCCAGGAAGCCCTGCTGCAGGATATCGACGCCAACACCGTCGACTTCATCGACAACTACGACGGATCCCAGCAAGAGCCGCTGGTGCTGCCGGCGCGGATCCCGCAGTTGTTGTTGAACGGATCTTCCGGCATTGCCGTGGGCATGGCCACCAACATCCCCCCCCACAACCTGGGAGAGCTGGTGGACGGCCTGATTGCCCTCATCCACAACCCCAACCTGACCAGCTTGGAGTTGATGCAGTGGATCCCGGCCCCCGATTTCCCCACCGGCGGGCTGATCCTGGGCCAGGAGGGCATCCGCGAAGCCTATACCACCGGGCGCGGCTCCATCACCCTGCGGGGGGTGGCCACCATCGAGACCATTGAGCAGCGGGGCCGACCGGCGCGGGACGCCATCATCATCACCGAGCTGCCCTACCAGACCAACAAGGCAGCCATGATTGAAAAAATTGCCGAGCTGGTCAACGACAAAAAACTGGAAGGCATTGCCGACATTCGCGACGAGAGCGACCGCAGCGGCATGCGGGTGGTGATCGAGCTGAAGCGGGATGCCCAGCCCCAGGTGGTGCTCAACAACCTCTACAAGCAGACCCCCCTGCAGTCTAGTTTCGGGGTCAACATGCTGGCCATCCTCAACGGCGAGCCGCGCACCCTGACCCTGCGGGACGCGCTGCAGGCTTTCTTGGATTTCCGGGAGGCGGTGATCGAGCGGCGCACCCGCTATGAGCTACAAAAGGCGGAGGAGCGGGATCACCTGTTGCAGGGGTACCTGGTGGCTTTGGGGCAGTTGGATCGGGTGATCGCCCTCATCCGCGGAGCCGCCGATACCGCCGCCGCCCGATCCGAATTACAAGCAACATTGGGCCTGAGCGAAGCGCAAGCCGACGGGATCTTGCAAATGCAACTGCGCCGCCTCACCGCCCTGGAAGCAGAGAAAATCCAGGCCGAACACGAAGACTTGGTGAGGCAAATTGCCGATTTGCGGGACATTCTGACTCGGCGGGAACGGGTGATGCAGATCATCAGCGAAGAGCTGCAGCAGCTCAAGGCCCGCTTTGCCAGCCCGCGCCGCTCCCGCCTCTGTCTGGAAGACTGTGAGCTGCAGACAGCCGATCTGATCGAGAACCGCGAGACGGTCATCTTTCTCACGGAGCAGGGCTACATCAAGCGCATGGACATCAAAGAATTTCAGGTGCAGGGGCGGGCCACCCGCGGCAAGGCTGGCACCCGTATCAAAGACGACGATGCCATCGAGCAATTTTTTGCCTGTCGCAGCCACGACACCATCCTCTTTTTCACAGATCGGGGGATGGTCTATACCCTGCCTGCCTACGAGATCCCGCAGGGAAGCCGCACCGCCCGCGGCAGCGCCATCGTCCAGTTGCTGCCCCTGAGCCGGGAAGAGCGGGTTACCTCGATGGTGCCCGTGAGCAAGTTCAGCGACGACGAATATCTGGTGATGCTGACCCAGGGGGGCTACATCAAAAAAACGGCCCTCAGCGCCTTTGCCAATGTGCGTTCCAACGGCCTAATTGCCATTTCTCTGGAGGAAAACGATGAGCTGCGCTGGGTGCGCCGCGCCCGCTCCAGCGACGATGTAGTGATGGCAACCCGCCAAGGCATGTCCATTCGCTTCCGGGCAGATGACGAGCAACTGCGTCCCCTAGGGCGGCCTGCTCGCGGCGTGCGGGCCATCACCCTCAACCCCGGTGACGACATCGTCAGTATGGACATTATTTTCGCCGAGTCGGTGATGGCTGCTGAGCGAGAGGGGGAGGGGCTGGCCAACCCCTGGGTATTGGTGATCACCAAAGAAGGGCGGGGCAAGCGCTCGGCCATCGACCACTTCCGTCAGCAAAACCGGGGTGGCAAGGGGGTGATCGCCACCAAGTTCCGCCAGGAGTCGGATGAATTGGCTGCCCTGCGCATCGTCAATGCCGAGGACGAGATCCTGTTGGTAACTGCCAGAGGCATTGTTATGCGCCAGTTGGCCAAGGCCATCCCCACTCAGTCTCGTGAGGCAACAGGGGTGCTGGTGCAGCGCTTGGATCCCGAAGACAGCATTGTAGCGGTGACGGTGGTGCCGGCCTCTTTTGTCGGGGATCCCACTGAAGTCGAGGAAGAGCCCGCGGGCGAAACCTCGGAAGACAGCCGTTGATCCTGAGGCCCCAGTTTCAGCTCTGGATCCCAGGTGCGGTATTTGCCACGGCAGAGGGGTAGGATCCCGTACCGAGAGGGGTGAGGATTGGGTGTTAGCGTTGACATAGCCCAAAACGGCCAACTGCGAAGGCCTGAGGGATCAGGCCGGGCTTCCGAGTTGGGCTGGATCTGCTGTGTTTGGGGAGCTTGGTGACTCCATGTCGAGCCCATTAAATTTCATCCCTGGTTTTGAGGCTGTGCAAACTCCGAGCCCCGACAACCGGCTCTGGCAGTATCTGCAAGCTCAGGATCCCAGCATTTTTCAGGATATTGCCCGCAATTCTTCCCCTGAGGTGCTGGAGATCTTGGGCCACAACATCCGCAGCTTGGTGGGGAGCTTGCCCTCCGATCAATTTGGGGTGCAGATCATCACCAACCGCGAGAGCTTGGCGAAAATGCTCTCCGGCGCGATGATGGGCGGCTATTTTCTGCGGGTGATGGAGCAGCGTCTGGCCCTGGAGCAATCCTTGGGCAGCCCGTCCGCTCCTGACACTTCTCCTCATTCGGAGAGCGGCCATTCTTAGCCGCCCAGGCATAACTTCCTGCGGCATGGCGCTAGAGTGGAGCTGTCGGGCTGGGCCAGGAGCATGCAATTTCTCGTCGCTCTTTTGTTAGCACTGGCGTGGCTGTTTGCCCCCAGCCCGGTTCAAGCCCAAGGGGTTGCTTGCCCCTACGCCACCTTGCGCCTGGAGTCCAGGCTGGCGGTGGATGCCAAGCAAGTCTGCGAGGCGGCTGCCCCCTGGGCAGCGAAAGGTTTTCGGGTGCTGGTTTATCTCACCGATGCGCGGGATCCCTCGGAGCAGGCCTGGTTTGCCCGTTTGGATCGTGTGGAGGCAGAGGCCGGCCTGCGGGATCTGTCGCAAGGGGATTTTTACGACCGCAACGGCTTGACGGTAGCCGCCAGCACCGATACTTTCCCGCCCTGGGGGTTCAACATCACCTATGGCGAAACCCTCTACGGCACCCGCCTCGATACCGCCGACCACGAGTACCAACACCTCCGATCCCAGGTGCGCGAGCTGCTTGGCCAAGGGGATCCCTCGCAGGCGCTGGTGGTCGGGCTGCAGCAGAGCTATCGGCTGGCCTATCCGCCTCCGCCTTCCCCCTGGCCGCTGCTGGGAGTGGGGGCCGGTGCCGCAGCGGTGATCGGCGGCACGATCTCCTGGCGCAGGCAGCGGCGCCGCCGGCAGTTGCAAAACCAGATCCAAGTCCTGCAAGCTCCGGTGGCCACTCTGCTCTTGGCCCTAGAGGGTCTCTTGCCCAGTGACAAGCCGGAGGAGACTATCTTCTACCGGCTTTATTTGATTTTGGGGGGGGAGCGCTACCCACAGTTGGGATCCCGCCTCCTCGAGACTTTGCAGGCCTGTCGGCAGGCTCTCACGCAGGCCTTTTGGGTGCAAGGGCAGCTCTCCAACCAAACTCCCACCACCCTCAGGGAGCTGGAGCAGCAGGTGGAAGCCTGGGAACGCCTCTACATCAGCCTGGTGGGCAGCCGTGAGCGCCTGCTCAACCTCAGCGAAGAGCAACTGCAAACTCTGCTCAACCCGGTGCAGTTTCTTCCCTCTAACCTGGCCGAGGAAGGGGGATCCCTGCTGCGGCAACTGGAAGACCTGCGCCAACAGTTGGAAGGTCGCCCCCTGAAAGTCGAGCTGCTGCGGGTGGATCCCAGCCGCTTGGATGCCGATGGCATTCTCGGCCTGATCGAGCGGGTGCAACGGGAGCTGGATCGCCTGCAGAAGGCCCCTGCTCTGCTCTCCGCCAAGCTGGCTACTCTGGAAAACCGATTGCGCCAAGCCCCTGCGGGGATCCCGACCTCTCTCGGCTCTGGCTTGGCCGGGCTGTTGAACCAAGTGCGCTCCCTGCAGCAAAGGGGTTTGGATCTGGATGGGTTGGAGCTGGCCGAGGCCGGGATCCGCCTGCTGGATCTGCTGGCTCAACTGCAAACTTGGCAAAACCAGGGCTACCGCTTTCCCCGGCAGGCCGACGACCTGGCCCAACTGGCCTCAGCCCTGGGATCCCTGCCCGAGCTGCACAGCGCCATCGACAGCCTAGAAAACCACAGCCGCGCCTACGTCCAGCAACACCAAAAAAACCAGGCCGAGCTCAGCCGCCTGCAAACTCAGCTCCAAAGCCTCAAGCAGCGCCTACCCGACCTGGATCGCCGGGTGTATGGGGGCTTCTTCCGCCACCCGCCGCAGGAAGAGCGCAAAGCGCTGGAAGAAACGAGGCGGCTCCTCCTCTACATCAGCCAAGAGGGGATCCCGGCCATTCAGCGCTGGAACAGCCTCTCCGAGCAGAACTTCGATCAGGCCCAGCAAGAGATCGAGCGGGTTCAAGCCGCTCTGCAGCGCTGTGCAGACAGGCTGGATCGCCTGGAGCGATCCCTGTGGCAGGCGGAGCAAGAAGATGAGCGGCACAGCACCGTTACAGTCTTTACCTCGACTTCCTCTTGGGACAGGGACTTTGGCCGCTCTTCGGGCACGGGATCCTGGGGCGGCTCTTCTGGTTCTTCCGGCTCCTCCTCCCGCCATTCCTCCGGGGGCAGCTCTTCCCGCCACTCTTCGGGCGGCTCCTCCCGTCGTCGCTAGGGGGTGGGGATGACCAGCTCCACAGCCGTATCCAGGCGCGAGGGCGGGGGTGGGGCCTCGCCTGGAGCCAGTTCCAGGTAGGGGGCCAGGGGGTGATTTTCTTTCCAGCGGGATCCGATTTCGCCGGCCATTTGGGTGACCTGGATTTGATAGAGCTGCGCCAGCTCAGCGGCGTTGAGGTTGCCCCGCTCCACCTGATCGCGGCTGGCTTCTGCCAGAACCTCCGCCATGAGGTTGCCCTGCTCGTCAAACCGCCACAGCTCCAGGCGGCTGCGGGAGCGCAGACTCACCTCCGTCGGCGAGGCCGGGCGGGTGAGGACATCGACGCGGGCGATGACAATGGCCTCCAGGCCCAGGTAATCGAAAAACTGGCTCACCGCTTCCGGCTTGCGGCGATCCCACTCAAACAGCTCGTAGACCGGCCAGCCCACCTGGCGCAAAAGGGGCTGAATGCGGCGGTTGTCCAGGGGCACCACCTTCTCGCTGTTGGGGATCAGGCCCAGGCGCACCGCTTCGATGGCCAGGCGCTGGCCCAAAAGCTGGGTATGTTCCAGTCCTCCTACCCCCAAAATGCCGAGGCGACGCCGGGGTTGGGGCCGGATGGGCACCTGCAAAACCACATCCACAGGGGTGGTCAGGCCCGCCTGCAGCAGGATCTCGTGCTCCGCCTTTTCGTAGTCGGGGTGCCATACGGTCAACATCCAACGTCCGGCAGGAGCCTGGTCGAGCTCAAACGCCCCCTGCTCGTCCGTCTGGACGGGCTCCAAGCCCTCCAACTGCACCTGCGCCCCGGCCACCGTCTGCCCCAGGCTGTTGCTTACCTGCCCCACCAGCCGCGCCTGGGATCCCGCCTGGTCTCGATGGGGAAACAGCGGTGTGAAGTGGGGAATGGGGTGGGCCAGCGCTCCCGGAGTCAGGGCCAGCCAGCCGCAGAGAGCCAGACTGCCCAAGCTGACCCTGCACCCGAGAGAATTGAGGGAGAAGAAAAGAGGCATGGCAAGGCTACATCCAGTAGTGGCAGTCGGTTCTATCAGAGCAAAATCCTGCTGCAGGGATCCTCACCCAGAAAAGGGATTGTTGGCCTGCCATTGTTGGATAAAGACGGGCACCATGTTGCGCACCTGCAGCCGAAACAGGCCCGCTGCCGCATCTTCAAACAGCGGATCCCCGCCCACATCATCCCGCCCATAGGCCTCATAGTAGCGAGCCCGATCCCCCGGCCGATCCCGCTGCAAGTCCACCACCACCACCAGGCCGCGGCTGCGCAACTGGTTGGGGGTGAAATTGGGAATTTCCACCGGCACAGCCGGGGCCAGGAAGCGCAGGGCCGTATTCAGCAGCGAGCTGCCCTGGCGGTTGTAGTCCCGCGAAATCTGCAGTTGGGTCAAGAGAATGTAGCGCAAGCCAAGGGCATCGCCGATGGCCTTCAGCTTGGCCAAGTCGGCGGTGTAGCGCTCATCCCGATCCAACAGAGTGAGGCCCTGGATGAGGGGCAAAAGCGGCTCAAAGCGGGGATCCGGCCCCAAAGGCCCGTTCAAAAGCAGCACCGGTCGCTGCGGCTGCAACTCCTTCAGGGCCAGGCTGAGGTGGCGGGCCAGCTCATCCGAGTAAACCGGCTCATCCGGCAAAAGGCCAATGCCCTCCGGCTGGCGGGCCGGCTGCCCCGGCGGCAGGCGAATATCTTGGGTGGATACAAAACCGGCCCGCACCTCCACCTGGGTGCTGGTGGGCGGAAACCCCGGCACCTCCACATCCACCAGGTACAGCCCCGCCGGCAACTCCGGCAATACATAGGTGCCGTCGGCAGCGATGCGAACCGTCTGCGGGGGCTGCGTGGAGGTGACGGCCAGGCGCAAAACCCCCGTCTGGACGGGTTGGCCGGCAATATCCAGCACCCGCCCCGTCACCACGCCGCGGTTGCCGGAAGAGGGGATCCCATTCTGCTGGCTTGCCCCCCCATTCCAGGGCTCCGCCCGTCCGTCGCCAACTTGAGCCTGAATATCCACCAGACGGCGCAAAGCCGGGATCCCTGCCGCCACCACCCACAGATCCCGCTCCCCCAGCCTCACCAAACCCGTGGGTTGTCCCTCCAGCCGCAGCGAGGCGGCCAATCGCCCCACCTCCAGATCCACCACCTGCAGACGGTCGCTGTTGCGGGAGGTCACGTAGGCCCAGCGGCCATCGGCGGAAAGGGCCAGCCGTGTCGGTCGCCAATCCAGGCCAATCCGCTGCAGGGCCTCGCCGCTGCGGCCCAGATCCAGCACCGTCAGATCCTGGCTGCCCGAGTTGAGCACCACCAGGCGTTGCCGTTGGGCATCCAGAGCCATCGCTTCTGGAGTGTTGCCGCCGCGCCAGCGAGCCAACAGCTCGCCATTGTCGGGGTTGACCACCAGCAGGCTGAGGGGATCCTCGCCGGCCAGGCCCACAAACAGGGCTCCCCGCTCTGGGTCATAGGCCAAAGCCAAGGGTGGCCCCGGCAGCGGCAAGTTGCGGGCCTGCGGAGGCTCCGATCCATTCCGTTGGCGGTTGGGAGCGGGGATCACCGCCAAACTTTGGGCGGCGGGCATGGAGGCGAAAACTCGCCCCCCGGCCGCATCCACGGCCATATCCAAAACCCCCGCCGGCAGCCCGTAGGCCTGCAGCAGCTCCCCCGTCAGCAAATCAAGGGCCACCACCCCAGGAGCATTGGGGCCGGAGGCATAGACCACCTGCCGTGCCGCATCCACCCGCACCACGCCGGGGGCAAAGCCCACCGCCACCTGCCACAGGGGATCCCCGCTCGCCCCATCCAGCAGCGTCACTGCCTGCGCTTCCAACAGTCCCACCGCCAGCCAGCCCTGCTCCGGCACCGCATCGAGGCGATCGGCAGAGCTGGGCAAGGGCAAAAGCCAATCCCCCTCCCCCCTCTGCCCGTTTTCCGCCGCCGAGAGGTTCCCCCCAGAAGCGGGAGAGCCTGTTTCAGGCGATTGCCCCAACACCGGGGAGCCCAGCCCCAGCACACCGCCCAGCACGACCAGCCACTGCCACTGCATTGCCCTTCTCCACCCCAGAGCCGCGCCTGCTTGGACCCAGCATAGCCAACCTGCCTGTTCGCTTGCCCTCGGAAGCCCAAACACATTTTGACAGGCTGCCCAGACGAACTTAGAATGGATATTCGCTGGTTTTAGCAGGATCAACCATGAAGGTGCGGCCCTCCGTCCGTCGGATCTGTGAAAAGTGCCGAGTTATCCGCCGCCATGGGCGGGTGATGGTGATTTGCTCTTCTAACCCGAAGCACAAGCAGCGGCAGGGATAAGGGCACGACGGCGGCTGTGTCCAGGATCGCAGCAGAAGACAAAGACAGCGGAGCCTAGCACAACGGAGCAGAGCCCTGGGCGGCGGTGAGAGCATGGATCCCACGTTTGGCCTTGCTGTGGCACATTCCCCACTTTGGCGATCCCAATCTTAGCAGCCGGCAGGCAACTCAGTTCTTTTGGGCAAGTTTGTTCGAGTTAGTTTGATTGGTCGGATTATAAGGCATCCCAGACTATGGCACGGATTGCGGGAGTTGACATCCCTCGAGAAAAGCGAGTTGAGATCGCCCTCACCTACATTTACGGCATTGGGCTAACCCGCTCGCGCCAAATTTTGGCGAAAACCGGCATCAACCCGGATACTCGTACCCGCGACCTCAGCGACGCCGAGGTGGCCGCCCTACGAACGGTGGTGGAGGGCGAGTACCAGGTGGAAGGGGATCTGCGCCGCCAAGAGGCGATGAACATCAAGCGGCTGATCGACATCGGCACCTATCGAGGCCGCCGCCATCGCCTGGGTCTGCCCGTACGCGGCCAGCGCACCCGCACCAACGCCCGCACCCGCAAGGGGGTGAGGAAAACGGTTGCCGGCAAGAAGAAAGCTCCTGCCAAGAAATAAGACCCTTCGACCATTCCAATCCCAAACAGTTGTCAAACAGTTGATTGCAAGGACGCATGGATCATGGCTCGGCAGCAACGGCGCGGACGTAAAGTCAAAAAGAACGTTCCTAACGGAGTGGCCTATATTCAGTCCACCTTCAACAACACCATCGTCACCATCACCGATCCCAACGGCGATGTAGTGTCTTGGGCTTCGGCAGGTTCTACCGGCTTCAAAGGCGCCAAAAAAGGCACCCCCTTCGCCGCCCAAATGGCCGCAGAAAATGCAGCGCGGCAGGCGATGGAGAACGGCATGCGTCAGATCGAAGTGATGGTGAGCGGTCCAGGAGCCGGCCGGGAAACCGCCATTCGCGCTCTGCAGGCAACGGGCCTGGAGATCACCCTCATTCGGGATATCACCCCCATTCCCCACAACGGCTGCCGACCCCCCAAGCGGCGGCGTGTCTAAAGGATCCCGACTTGAGGGCCGGGCGAGCGTCTGGGGGGTTTCTTCCAAGGCTACGCGCCGCGCCAGCGACCGGTTTGCCCGAGATGACCTCTGAAGTTTCATAAGTTCTCCAAGCGGATATCCAGCCAGACGGACGGGGCCATTATGATGATTCAAACCAGCCGAACCCTCCATGCTTTGAGCAGCAAAGCGAGCGCAAGCGCTGTTGCCTACCAGACCGAGTGCGTTGAATCCCATCAGGATGCCACCGGCGTTCACTACGGCAAATTTGCTCTGGGGCCGCTGGAGCGCGGCCAAGGGATCACCGTGGGCAACGCCCTGCGGCGGGTGTTGCTCTCCAATCTGGAAGGGACGGCAGTAACCGCTGTCCGCATCGCCGGCGTGAGCCACGAGTTCTCCACGGTGCCGGGAGTGCGGGAAGACGTGATGGAGATCCTGCTCAACATGAAGGAGCTGGTGCTGCGCTCCACGGCTCCTGACACGCAGGTGGGCCGTTTGGTGGCGCAAGGGCCGGGGGAAGTTACCGCCGAGAAGCTGCAATTGCCCAGCGAAGTGGAGGTGATCAACCCCCGCCACCACATTGCCACTTTGGCGGAAGGGGCGATTTTGGAAATGGAGTTTATGATTGGCCGGGGACATGGCTACCGCGCCGTCGATTACTCCGACAGCAAATCGACGGCCATCGATTTTCTGCAGATCGACTCCGTCTTCATGCCGGTGCGCAAGGTGAACTACACGGTGGAAGCAGCCCGGGTCGGCCAGTCCCTGGAAAAAGATCGTCTAATATTAGAGATCTGGACCAACGGCAGCCTCACTCCGCAAGAGGCCCTCAGTCAAGCGGCCCGCATTTTGGTGAGCTTGTTCTCGCCCCTGCAGGAGGTCAGCTTCGATGCGCCGGTAGCGCCTCAGCAAACCGAAGATAACCAAAAGAACCAGATCCCCATCGAGGAGCTGCAGCTATCGGTACGGGCCTACAACTGCCTGAAGCGAGCCCAGATCAATACGGTGGCGGATCTGTTGGTCTACACCGAGGAGGATCTGCTGGAGATCAAAAACTTCGGCCAGAAATCTGCCGAAGAGGTGATCCAGGCCCTCAAGAATCGCTTTGGCCTAACGCTGCCCCGCGCCCGCGAAAAGGGCAAGGCCTAGAGCCCCAAGCAACCCTCCAAGGTGCTTGGCGCCGCCGGCGTCACCGCAAAACTCAGTCAGGATCCCCGAAGAGCCCAGGATAGAGGTTACCATGCGTCACCGTCGTCGTACCCCCCACCTCAACAAGCCTGCCGACCAGCGCAAAGCCCTGCTGCGGGCGCTGACCACAGCTCTGCTGCGGGAAGGGCGGATCACCACCACCAAAGCCCGCGCCAAGGCCATTCGCGCCACCACCGAGAAAATGATCACCCTGGCCAAAGAGGGATCTTTGGCGGCGCGGCGGCAGGCCCTGGCCTACGTCTACGACAAGGAGCTGGTGCGCTCTCTGTTTGAGCAAGCGCCGGAGCGCTACCGCGATCGGGCCGGTGGCTACACCCGCATCCTGCGCACCGTGCGTCGGCGGGGGGACGGAGCGGAAATGGCGGTCATCGAGCTGGTGTGAAGGGATCCCATGCAAAACCGTCGCATTGCCCTGAAAATTCAGTACCTCGGCAGCGGCTTTCGCGGCTGGCAGCGTCAAGCGGGCCACCGCACCGTACAGGGGGTGCTGGAGGAGGCGATTGCGTCGCGGGCCGGGCACCCGGTGGCCCTCTACGGGGCAGGGCGCACCGATACGGGGGTTCATGCCTCAGGCCAGGTGGCCCACTTCGACACCACCTCTGGCATCCCACCCACGGAGTGGGCGCGGGTGCTGAACGACTGTCTGCCGGAAGATGTGGTGGTACTGGCTTCCGCTCAGGTGCCTGACTTCTGGCATGCCCGCTTTTCGGCCCGCTGGCGCCGCTATCGCTACTTGATCCTGAACCGGGAGCTGCCGGATGTGTTCTGGCGCCTCTTTAGCTGGCAGGTGCGTTGGCCTTTGCAGGTGGAGCCGATGGCGGAGGCCCTCCACTCCCTGCTGGGCGAGCACAGCTTGGAAGCGTTCCGGCGGCGCGGATCCGACCGGCCCCACTCGCGGGTGCAGGTGCAGGAGGTGCTCTGCCGGCGGCTGGGGGATCTGGTGAGCATCGAGGTGCAGGCCAGCGGCTTCCTCTACCGGATGATGCGGCTGCTGGTGGGATCCCTGGAGGTGGTGGGCCGCGGCGAGCTCAGCCCGCAACAATTTGTCCACCTCTGGCAGCACAACGACTGGAGCCAGATGCGCACCCGCTACAGCGCCCCTCCGCAAGGGTTGTGTTTGCTGGATGTGGGCTACGCTGCGGATCCTTTTGGGCGGCAGTTTGCCCACCTGTTGCCCTTTTTGGGGCCCCCTGAAGCCCGCCATCTGGCTGTGGGTGTCCCTTCCTTGGTCTGAGCGTTTTCTTGTCCAATCCTGCAGTTCTGTCCTCCTTAGCTGCCATGAACAAAACTCCCCTTCCCACTCCCGAAACTGCGGCGCCCCGCTGGTACCTGGTGGATGCTGCCGACCAGCGGCTGGGGCGCCTGGCCGCGGCCGTGGCCACCCTCTTGCGGGGTAAGCACAAGCCCGACTTCACCCCCCATCTGGATACGGGGGACTATGTAATCGTGATCAATGCCGAAAAAGTGGTGGTCACCGGCAAAAAGCGCACCCAAAAGCTTTACCATCGCCACTCTGGCCGCCCTGGCGGCATGAAAGTCGAGACCTTTGCCCAACTGCAAGCTCGCCTGCCGGAGCGGGTGGTGGAAAAGGCGGTCAAGGGGATGTTGCCCCACACCCGTTTGGGCCGGCGGCAATTTACCAAGCTGAAGGTGTACGCCGGCCCCCACCACCCCCACGAGGCCCAGCAGCCGCAGGTGTATCCCGTTCACACGATCCCAGGAGCCAAAGCATGACGCAAGCAGCCAGCAGCCATCGAGCCGTTTATTGGGGAACCGGGCGCCGCAAAACCGCTGTTGCCCGCGTGCGCTTGGTGCCCGGCACCGGCAAGATCCTCATCAACGACAGGCCGGGAGACCAGTATCTGCAGTATCAAGAAGCGCTATTGGCCAACGTAAAAGCGCCGCTGGAGATCCTTGGTTTGGAGAACGCCTACGACATCCTGGTGCGAGCCCATGGGGGCGGCGTCCACGGCCAGGCCGATGCCATCAAGTTGGGGGTGGCACGCGCCCTCTGCGAGGTGGATCCGGCCAATCGCGGCCCCTTGAAGGTAGAGGGCTACCTAAAACGGGATCCGCGCGCCGTGGAACGGAAGAAATACGGCCTGCGCAAGGCCCGCAAGGCTCCCCAGTACTCGAAGCGCTAGGGATCCCCGCCATTGCTTTTTCAAGGTCGATGTTGGTAGACAAGGGTATAGAAACAAGCCCAGAGGAGGAGATTGCCATGCCCAAAAAAGGAATACACCCACAGTGGTATCCCGAAGCCAAAGTCATCTGCAACGGCGAAGTGGTGATGACGGTGGGATCCACCCAGCCGGAGCTGAAGGTCGACGTTTGGTCCGGCAACCATCCCTTTTTCACCGGCAGCCAGAAGATCATCGACAGCGAAGGACGGGTGGAGAAGTTCATGCGCAAGTACGGCATGGGCGGCAGCAAGAAAGCCAAGTAGCCGAGTTTCTGCACCAAGGTTCCCCATTTGGGCCCTGCTTAGACTTCTCGGTGAGGCTAGACCCATGGCTTCTGCTCAACTGATCGAGCAGCTTAAGAACGTCGAGGCCACTTTTCAGGAGCTGACGGTGCGCCTGGCCGATCCTGATGTGGCGACGGATCCGGCGGAGCTGCAGCGGATCGCCAAGGCCCGCTCCTCCCTGGAAGCCACCGTGCAGGCTTTTCACGATTGGCAGAAGCTGACTCGCGACCTGAAGCAGACGGAAGAGCTGCTGCGCGAGGCGGCCTCCGATCCGGAGCTGGAGGCGATGGCCAGGTCGGAACTCGAGCAACTGCGCGCCCGCCAAGAGCAACTGGAGCAACAGCTCACCCTGCTGCTGCTGCCCCGGGATCCCAACGACGAAAAAAACATCATGTTGGAGATCCGCGCCGGCACCGGGGGCGAGGAAGCGGCGCTGTGGGCGGCTGATTTGGCCCGCATGTACACCCGCTACGCCGAGAAGATGGGTTGGTCGGTGCGCCTGGCCAGCCTCTCGGAAGGAGAGATGGGGGGCTACAAAGAGGCCATCCTGGAAATCCGCGGCGACCAGGTCTATAGCAAGCTGAAGTTTGAGGCCGGCGTGCACCGGGTGCAGCGGGTGCCCGTGACAGAGGCGCAGGGGCGCGTCCACACCTCGACGGCCACGGTGGCGGTGATGCCGGAGGTGGACGAGGTGGAGGTGGTGATCGACCCCAAGGACATCGAGATCAAGACGGCGCGCTCCGGCGGGGCGGGCGGCCAAAACGTGAACAAGGTGGAAACGGCGGTGGATCTCCTCCACAAGCCCACCGGCATCCGCGTCTTCTGCACCGAGGAGCGATCCCAGTTGCAAAACCGGCAGCGGGCGATGCAGATTTTGCGGGCCAAGCTCTACGAGATGAAGCTGCAGGAGCAACAGGCCTCCATCAGCTCCGCCCGTCGCATGCAGGTGGGAACGGGATCCCGCTCGGAAAAAATTCGCACCTACAACTACAAGGACAACCGCGTCACCGACCACCGCCTCAACCAGAACTTCCTGCTCGAGCCGATTTTGGAAGGGGAGCTGGACGAGTTGATCCAAGCTTGTATTGGCCTATACCAAAAAGAGCTGCTGGCGGAGCTATCCTAAGCGCTGCTGGGATCCCTTCCTGCTGCCGACCTGGCGGTAGAATAAATACCCATGTCGAGTGACCCGAGGAATCCTCCCCATGCTGGCCGAGTACCGCCAACATGTTGCTGCCCGCGCGGATCAAGGGATCCCGCCGCTGCCCTTGAATGCCGCCCAGACCAGCCGGGTGTGTGAGCTGCTCAAGGATCCCCCTGCCGGCGAAGAGGCTTTTTTGTTGCATCTGCTCACAGAGCGGGTGCCGCCGGGGGTGGATGAGGCGGCCTATGTGAAGGCGGGCTTTTTGGCGGCTGTGGCCAAGGAAGAAGCGCGCTCACCTCTGATTACCCCCCTGCGGGCGGTGGAGCTCTTGGGCACGATGCTGGGGGGCTATAACGTCCAGGTGCTGCTGGAGCTGCTGCAGGATAGGCGGCAGGAGATCGCGGCAGCAGCGGCCCGCGCCCTCAGCCACACGCTGCTGATCTTCGATGCCTTCCACGACGTGCTGGAACTCAGCCAGGCCGGCAACGCCCGCGCCCGGCAGGTGCTGCAGTCCTGGGCTGAAGGAGAGTGGTTCACTACCAGGCCGCCCCTGGCCGAGGCCATCACCGTGACGGTGTTCAAAATTGCCGGCGAGATCAACACCGACGACCTCTCCCCCGCCGCCCACGCCACCACCCGCCCAGACATCCCCCTGCACGCCCAGAGCATGCTGGAGTCGCGCGCGCCGGGATCCCTGGCTGCTATTGCCGAGCTGAAGCGCCGCGGCTATCCCGTGGCCTTTGTGGGGGATGTGGTGGGCACGGGATCCTCCCGCAAGTCCGCCCTCAACTCCCTGCTCTGGCACATTGGCCACGACATTCCTTATGTGCCCAACAAGCGGGCCGGCGGCGTGATTCTGGGGGGCACGATCGCGCCTATCTTCTTCAACACCGCCGAAGATGCCGGCGCCCTGCCCATCCAGTGCGAGGTCTCGCGGCTGGAGACGGGCATGGTGGTCACCATCTATCCCTACGAAGGCGTCATCCGCTCTGAGGATGGCCAAGTCCTCTCCACCTTTTCCCTGCGGCCTGTGACCCTGCCGGACGAGGTGCGGGCGGGGGGCCGCATCCCCCTCTTGATTGGCCGGGCCCTCACCGACAAAACCCGCCAGGCCCTGGGGCTGGATCCCTCTCCCCTATTTATCCGTCCCACCCCGCCCGCCGACACCGGCAAAGGCTATACCCTGGCCCAGAAAATTGTCGGCAAAGCCTGTGGGCTGCCGGGGGTGCGCCCGGGCACCAGTTGTGAGCCGCTGATCACCACGGTGGGATCCCAGGACACCACCGGCCCCATGACCCGCGACGAGCTGAAGGAGCTGGCCTGCCTGGGCTTCAGCGCCGACCTGGTGCTGCAGAGCTTCTGCCACACCGCCGCCTATCCCAAGCCGGTGGACATCCAGATCCATAAAGAGCTGCCCGACTTTTTTGCCTCGCGGGGGGGCGTTGTCCTGCGGCCCGGCGACGGCATCATCCACTCCTGGCTCAACCGCATGCTGCTGCCGGATACCGTCGGCACCGGGGGCGACTCCCACACCCGCTTCCCCCTGGGCATCTCCTTCCCGGCGGGATCGGGGCTGGTGGCCTTTGCCGCCGCCATGGGGGTGATGCCCCTCAATATGCCGGAGTCGGTGCTGGTGCGCTTCCGGGGGGAATTGCAACCCGGGATCACCCTGCGGGACATCGTCCACGCCATCCCCTACGTGGCCATCCAGCGGGGGCTGCTCACCGTCGAGAAGCAGGGCAAGAAAAACGTCTTCGCCGGGCGAATTATGGAGATCGAGGGCCTGCCCCATCTCAAGGTGGAGCAAGCCTTCGAGTTTACCGACGCCTCGGCAGAGCGGAACTGCGCCGGCTGCACCATCAAGCTAAGCGTCGAGACGGTCGCCGAGTACCTGCGCTCCAACGTGGTGCTGCTGAAAAACATGATCGCCCGCGGCTATCAGGATGCGAGAACCCTGCTGCGGCGCATCGCCAAGATGGAGGCCTGGCTGGCCAACCCCACCCTGCTGGAGGCGGATCCCGACGCCGAATACGCTGCCGTGATCGAGATTGACCTCAGCACCATCACCGAGCCGATCGTCTGTGCCCCCAACGATCCCGACAAGGTGATGACTCTAAGCGAAGTCCACGCCCAGCACGCGGCAGGCAACCCCGACACACCCATCCAAATTGACGAGGTGTTCATCGGCTCCTGCATGACCAACATCGGCCACTACCGGGCTGCCGCCAAGATCTTGGAAGGGCAAGGTCGGGCCAAGGTACGCCAATTTTGGATCTGTCCCCCCACCCGCATGGACGAGGCGCAACTGCGCGCCGAAGGGGTGTACGGCACCTTTGCCGCTGTCGGCGCGAGGACGGAAATGCCGGGCTGCAGCTTGTGCATGGGCAACCAGGCCCGCGTGGCAGATGGGGCCACCGTCATGTCCACCTCCACCCGCAACTTCAACAACCGCATGGGCAAGGACGCGCGGGTCTATCTGGGATCCGCCGAGCTGGCGGCTGCCTGCGCCCTCCTGGGGCGGATCCCTACCCCTGAGGAATACCGGGAGATCGTTGCCACCAAGATCCAGCCCTTTGCCGGCGAGCTGTACCGCTACCTCAACTTCCACGAGATCCCCGGCTTTGAGGACGAAGGGCGGATCATCCCCCGCGAACAAATGCCCAAGCTGGAGGAAGTCCTCGGGATCCGTTCCTAAAGGGGCCACCCTGATACCATGGCAGCATGGTTTGCTAGCCTTGGAGAAATCCTGATGGCCCTGTCCCGAAAACTCACCCGCCAGATCCACCGCGCCCTCGCTCCCATCCTGGCTCTGCCCCTGGTGGTGACGTTGGTAACGGGATCCCTCTACCAAATTGCCCGCCTCAACGACAACTTGGACTACTACTGGCTAATCCAAATCCACAAAGGGCAGTGGGGGCCGCTGGATCTGCAGGCCATCTACCCCTTCTTAAACGGCCTGGGGCTGTTGGTGATGGTGGCTACCGGCCTAAGTTTGTGGTTGCAAACGAGATCCCATCGCCCGCCCCAGCGCAGCGATTCCTGAGAGCTTTCTCCTGATTCTTGGGTGAGAAAATACCCCAACCGATTTCCAGAAAACTCGACCTCTGGAGCCAGCCAGAAAGCTTATTTTAATGTACAGAGGCTAGGCTAAAGCCTTGTGAGTAAAGCTTAAAGAGAAGCTAACCAAAAGTTAACCAAAATCTGATCAGGAGGTGGATAGATATGGCTCTGGTTCGCTGGGATCCCTTTCGGGAAATTGACGAAATTCAACGGGAAATGAACCGGATGTTCGACCGGCTGATAGCCCGTCCCGCCGAGACTGATGCCTTTGCCTTTGTGCCGGCGGTGGAAATGCACGACGATCCAGAGACCATTACCCTCAAGCTGGAGCTGCCCGGCTTGAACCCCAACGATCTGGACATCCAAGCGACGGCGGAAGCGGTCTCCATCAGCGGTGAGCGGCGCTTTGAAAAACGCTCCGAAGACAAAGGCGTAACCCGCACCGAGTTCCGCTACGGGCGCTTCCAACGGGTGATCCCGCTGCCCAACCGGATCAAGCACGATCAGGTGAAAGCGGAATACAAAGATGGCATCCTCACCCTGACTCTGCCCAAAGCGGACTCCGAAAAAGCCCAAGTGGTCAAAGTGAACGTTGTCTCCTAATGGGATGAGGCGAGCGCCACTTTTGGCTTAAGCAAGATCCAGATCCCAGAGGGTAGGCCATGAGCCTACCTTTTTTGCTTTTTGGCTTGTCCATCCTCAACTCCCCTCTCCCTGAGGGAGAGGGGCCGGGGGTGAGGGCCGGATAAGGATCCCCTTTGACCTCTGCCCCTGGGGTTGGATAAGGTTGAGGGCGAAGTGGCTGGGGAGCGAGAGCATGGCCAGCGTGACCTACGAACACGTTACCAAGCGCTACGGCGACACCACGGCCGTCCACGATCTGAACATCGCCATCGAAGATGGGGAATTTCTCGTCTTCGTTGGCCCCTCCGGCTGCGGCAAGACCACCTCTTTGCGCATGCTGGCCGGCCTGGAAGAGGTGAGCGCCGGCTCCATCTACATCGGCGACCGCCGCGTGAACGACGTTCCCCCCAAGGATCGGGATATCGCCATGGTCTTCCAATCCTACGCCCTCTACCCCCACATGACCGTGGCCGAGAACATGGCCTTTGGCCTCAAGCTGCGTGGCCTGCCTAGGGCGGAGATCGAAAGCCGAGTTCGGGGGGTGGCCAAGCGGCTGGGGATCGAACACCTGCTCCACCGCAAGCCCAAGGAACTTTCCGGTGGACAGCGGCAGCGGGTCGCCGTCGGGCGGGCCATTGTGCGCAACCCGGCGGTGTTTTTGATGGATGAGCCCCTCTCCAACCTCGACGCCAAGCTGCGGGTGCAGGCGCGGGCCGAGATCAGCAAGTTGCACATGCAACTGGGCACCACCTTCATCTACGTCACCCACGACCAGGTGGAAGCCATGACCATGGGCAACCGCATCGCCGTCATGAAGGATGGCCGCCTGCAGCAGGTGGATACTCCCCAGGCCCTCTACAGCCGCCCCGCCAACCTGTTTGTGGCCGGCTTCATCGGCAGCCCTTCCATGAACTTCTTCTCAGCCAAGCTGCGGGAGCAAGAGGGCACCCTCTGGGTCGATAGCGGCGCCTTCCGCGTGCCCATCCCCCCCCACCAGGCGGATCCCTATCGGCCCCGCGCCGGCCAGCCGGTCATCTTCGGCATCCGCCCGGAAAACATCCACGATCCCCAGTACCAACCCCCAGGGATCCAACCCGCCCGCGTGCGCGCCAAAGTCTCGGTCGCCGAGCTGATGGGCCACGAGGTCATCCTCCACCTCAGCACCACCGACGCCGAAGGGATCCTCCCCGAGCAGGAGTTTGTGGCCCGCGTGGATCCCCGTACCCAGCTTCGCGTTAACCAATGGGCAGAAGTGGTCTTTGACATGGATCGCTTCCACCTCTTTGACCCGCAAACCGAGGAGCGGCTGGAATAAACAAGAGGCGCTGTCAAGCTAAAGATTGGCTACCATAGGCTCCAGAGAAAAAAGGATCCCTATGCCGGAGCAATCTGCCTCGAAGTTGGTGCAGGCGCAGTTCGACGAATTTCCCTATCCCAACGTCCCCATTGAGCAGACGGTTACGGATACCTTTGCCCTGTTTGCCAACAGCTACACCACCGCCTGCTACGTGCGAGATCGCAAGGTGGTCAAGCCCGAAGGCAAAGTGATGCTCAACGCCGGCTGCGGCTCCGGCTGGGAAACCCTGGTTCTGGCCACGGCCAACCCAGGTGCCTCTTTGGTCGGGGTGGATATCTCGCCGAAATCGCTGGAGATGGCCCGGCAGCGCTTCGAGTTCCACCAGATCCCAGATGTGCGCTTTGAAGTAGCAGACATCACCGATATGGGAGCGCTAGGGGAGCAGTTTGATTTCATCGCCTGCAACGACGTGCTCTACCTGCTGGAAGATCCGGTGGCCGGACTCAAAGGCATGCGCCAGGTGCTCAAACCCGAGGGTATTATCCGCACCAACGTCCACAGCCTCTATCAGCGGCAGTTTATTTTCAACATGCAGGATGCCATGGAGCTGCTGGGGGTGATGGACGAGCCGGCTGCCAAAGCCGTTCCCATTCTCCGAGAGCTGATGGATGCCCTCCATGAAGGCAGCTTCGTCAAAAGCCACTGGCAGGGAGACGCCATCAAAACCACCAACGGGATCCTGGCCAACTTTCTGCTGCGCAGCGACAAGGGCTTTACGGTGCCCCAGGTGTTCGAGATGCTGCGCCAGGCCGGGCTGGAGTTCATTAGCATGGTGAACTGGCAGCAGTGGAAGCTGGAGCGAGTCCTCACCAAGCCGGTTCCCTACGCCCTGCGCCACCTTAAAAAGCTCAGCCAAGAGGAGCTGCTGCACTTTATCGAGCTGATTTTTCCCAACCTGACCCGGCTGATTGATTTTTGGTGTGGCCACCCTCGCCCCGCTCCACCAGCCCCTTTTACCCTGGAAGAATGGCGAAACGGCTCCGTGCAGGCCCATCCTCTGTTGCTGCGTCTTAACGCCAAGGTTGCCTTCGAGAATGCCATCCGCGACAACGGCCCGGTCAACATCAACGGCTGGCCGGGATCCGAAGGCAACATCGTCATCGATCCCTTCTCGGTACGCTGGCTGATTGATGTTTTTGGGGAAGAGCCTGTGTCCGTACAGGCGCTGGCGGCCAAGGCCCTAGATCTCATGGACTGGACCCCCGAAGAGGCCTTTAACCAAGTGGTGGCCAACCTCAAGTTCCTGGAAGAGCGGCTGGTGGTGCTGCTGCACTCGCCCCTGCGCTAAGTTCAGGGATCCCGCGTTAGCTTCCCTCCCACCCACGATGGAACACTACCCCCCTCTCCCTCAGGGAGAGGGGCCGGGGGTGAGAGCGGGAGAGGGGCCGGGGGTGGTCGCGTGAGCGGCGCGGAGCGCTTGGGCCATCCCTCAGGGAGAGGGGCTGGGGATCTGCAGCACCCGGATGCGCTCGGCCCGAATCGCCGCCGGGATCCGCCCTTCGGCGTCGGCATTGACGGCAAAACGCACCTTGCCCTCCATCTCCACCTCGTCCCCTGGGCGCAGCTCCAGCCAACTGGCGGGGCGGCCAAGGCGGATGACCTGGACATCTTCCGCAGGAACCACCGAGACCCAGGTGCCGGCGTAGCGCTGCAGGTTGGGGCTGACCTCGTCCAAATTGACCCCGATCCAGCCTTCCTCGCGGTTGAGGAGCCGCACCGTTCCTGTCAGTCGAAAAGGTTGCGCTTCTTCTGCTAGCTGGATCGGCTCGTAGAGAACTCTCGTGTTTAGAGGCTGCAGACGGGCCAGCTCCACCCGCCATCCCTGGGCCTGGCGGTAGAGAGTAACTTCCATCGCCGCCCGCAGACGCCCGTCCGGCAGCGGCTCGTAGAAACCCAACTGGGAGCGAAAAGGGCGAAACCGCGGATCCTCCCGATCCGGCTCGGTTAAGAATTGCTGCAGCTCCGCGGCGGTGAACTGGAAGTACAAAGTGGGCACCACTGCCTCCGGCCTCAGGATTGCGTCTACCTGAAAGATGGCCGTGTTGCCCACCTCCTGGATAGGAGTGAGGGTGAACTCCTCTGCCGAGGGCCAGGAGCGATCCAGGGCGCCCGGCGGGATCCCCCTCAGCAGCCGCGGGGTGAGCAGCGCTTCTGCCGTGGCAAAATCCCGAGCGTTGGCCGCCTGCACAAAGGCTTGCAGCGTCTCTTTGGCCGTTTGCGTCTGCCCGCAGCCATTGAGCAAAACCAGGGCCAGCAAGAACCAAGCTTTCTTCAACACCTTTCCCCCGCCACTTCACTGCTGATTTTCGGCAGGTTGCTCAGTTTCTGCCGGAGAGGGAGAGGGCTCAGGGTTCTCCGGCTGGGATCCCTCTGCGGGCGGCTTATCCGGTTGCCACACCTCGATTCGCCAGCCGCCCTCCTGTCGGTAAAGGGTGATCTTGAGGCGGGAAGTCACCGTGTCTCCCTCCAGGCGCAGGCCCACCAATTGCGGGGCCAACTGCTGATAGGTGGGATCGGCAAGATCCGGCTCGGTCAGGTACTTGCGCAAAGTCAAGGGATCCAGCCCCAGGCGCTGCGCCGCCTCTTCCAGAGAGGACTCGCCCTCCACCCACACGTAGGCCGTCTTGCCGCTCACCTCTTGGTTGCGCACCTGCACATTCTCTCCCGCTGCCCCCCAAATCGAAGGCAGGGATCCCGGCCTGAGGGCATTGCTGAAGCGCTCGGTCAGGTAGCCGTCGGCGGTGCCCCAATCCCCCTTTTCGGTGGCAGCGATAAAGGTGCTCACCACCTGGTCGGGGGTTTGCGCTGGTGTGGCCTGCGTACAGGCGATCGTGCTACCCAAGCTGAGAAGAAGAGTACAGGTGCTGATGTGACGTAGCATAGGAACAACCTTGTTTAAGATGCGCTGTCTCGAGACAAACCTCGGCAGACGTTGGCTCGAAAGTTGAGAACAATAGCAGATGCAGATTGGGCCTGGAAGCTTAAGAGATGTAACAGGTAGATGGAGTCTGCCGTACTTGCGTCAGGCCTGCCTGAGGTAACTGTCCAATTCAAAATGACGATCTCCGAAAATCAGAACTATGATACCATTCCAGGAAGCAGTGACAACAAACGTACAGCTTTGATGCTATGGTTAACCGGCAGCCTCTCGTGACACTACCCTCCATGGCTGCTGCTTGTGTAGAGTTATGCACTGAGTCTACTGCTCAGCAATATGCAAAAGGCTACGTCAGCTAGGATAAATCGGTAGGTCATAATACAAGTTTAAGCTTAGGTAAGGAAATGGCAGTCCCATTGTCTGAATCAGGCTCAACCTGGAATGCTCGCGGGATCAGTCAAGCCCGTGTAGCAGAAACGGCTCCTACTGCAAAGGAAAGAAGAAACGCTTGGTCAGTATCACTCTACTACTGGGATCAAGGGATCAGTACTGAGCCAAATCATCTGCCCTGCTTATTGAATAGACTCCATGCACTTTGGGTTCTAGGTGTCTCATTTACTTTTTTAGAAGAAGCACTTAAACTCTTGAACCAGTTAGAGTTAAACCCAGAGAGATGGAAAGATATTCCCCCTCCAAACATAGAAGGTTATGAGTTGGCATGGAAAGTTGATTCCCCTGACTTTGAGCCACTTGATCCGGATCTACCATCTATAGATCAGTACCTGTATTACTTAGCTCGCTGGATAGCAGAAAGAATAGGGCTGCCTTACCAAACACAAGTAATTCCTTTTTGGCGCATTGCTGCCTCAATTCACCCCAAAGATCTAAGAGCTAAAGCAATCCTAGGCCTTGGTCTATCTAAAAACCTGCAGATCGAAGGTATAAGGCATCTGAGGCAAATTCAGGCTATGACGGCCACACAAACAGCCAAAAGATGGGCTCAAGCCTGTTATCAAACTTCTGTAAGCTTTCTTCAAAGAAAGATGGGTGAATCAAACTCGATAAATTTGAGAAGCAAAAGAGAATTTGTTGATATATGCTACGAGGGTTACACAATGAGGCTAGAAGATAGTTTAAACTCACTAGTTACTCATTGTTATCTGGCCCAAGGAAGATGGTTTGAGTCAGGGATAGACTTTGTTAGGTCCTACCTGAAGCCGGGAATGATGTTTATAGATGTAGGGGCAAATGTAGGCTTATACACTCTTGTTGCTGCCCAGGCCGTAGGAACCAAAGGCAAAGTAATTGCGTTTGAGCCAACTCAATCTTGTGTGGAAATATTAAAACACAATGTCAGCGTTAATAGATTATCGCAAGTTACGATAAACCCATATGCAGTGGGTAGCGAGTCAGGGCAGACATATTTTCTAGAAACAGACGATAGTGTGTACAATAGAGTGGTAACTAACCTTTCAGGAGTAGTCCACCCTGTAAAGATCATCCGGCAAATTACGCTAGATGATTGGTGGCGCTCTTACAGAAAGCCTTTGGTCGATATGGTCAAGATAGATGTAGTTGTAGATCCCTTAGGTGTTATACAGGGAGGTCGAGAACTTATAAAAAGCTGTCTCCCACTCATTCAGCTAGAAGCAAAAGATGGTGGGGGATTTGTGTCGAGGGAAACATCCTCTTACCTGTCAGATCTGGGGTACACTTTTTTTGCATACAACTCCACCTTGAACGAATTATCGAGAGCTCGGGAACAAGCTCGCAGCCTCTCTGCGACAAACTTAATTGCAGTTCCCGAAGCGCGCTACGCTAGTCTTATAGAGGACGGCGTCCTCCAGAAAGACCTATCTCCATCTAAGAAGCTTGATTCAAGCCTGTTGTCTTTACTTAAAGATTTGCTCGAGGAAAGCCAATGATTGTTGTTGATGGTGTTGCTTTGCAGAGTAACTTAGAAACCCCACCGTCTATTATAACCTTTTGGCAAAATGTTGTAGGTGAATGGTTAAAGCTTGGCCACAGTCGAGACTTTGTGGTACTGGTGAGAGAAAGCCAACGTATTGCTCTTCCAGGCGATACAGTCATAGCGGTGATTCCTGACTATAGTTACGAAGACGCTGAATCCGATCACGTAGGTCTGCAGAGCGCCTGTGACCAGCTTAAGTCAACGCTCTTTATCTCAACTTTGTACACATATCCTCTTAGAACACCTAGTGTGGCAATGATTTATAGTGTGGATGAAAGCCAAGAGTTTCTGTCAAACTTGGCAGCTCAAGAGAAACATAACTCCATTTTGAATGCATCGGCATTTATATGTCCGTCTGAGTGGGTGGCATCAAACTTGATGGCAAAATATCCTGGTATTTCTAAAGAAGATATTGAAGTTATCTACCCAGGCTTGCATGGTGACCTAGGGCCATCTCCTCCTCTAAAGCTACGGAAGTTTCGAGAAGAGCGAGATCTGACTCGTCCCTACATCATTTACAGGGCGGGAGCAGGGGAACGAAGAAAGATAGCCTTCCGCGCTATCCTAGATAGCCTGAGCGAGATAGCTTCCGGGCAAGTTCCGGAAGTTGTTTACCTATCAGTTGATGGAAGTAGGACTGACTCACCTTTGGAATCTTTCGTGGACCTATCTAAACCAATTCGAGCTCGAATCCACAACCTCAAACTTTCGCCTGACGAGTTACCGCTACTCTATACAGGAGCTACGGGGTTACTTGAGGTTGAACCCGAGCTTGGAATGGGCAATTATGTTCTCGAGGCGATGCGATGTGGCTGTCCAGTTATCATTCTCAGAGAATCTCAAAGAAAAGTGGAACATGCCAATGCGCCTGAACCGTGGATTGAGATACCTCTGGAGCCACATGCCATATCGCAGGCAATCGATCAATTGAGAGATACAAAGTATAGAAGTTCTGTACTCTCGCAAGGGTTGATCTACACAAAAAACATGACGTGGGAAGAAGCGGCCAAGCGAATGTGGTCTTTCCTTGACCTGAAGGCGAAAAACATAACATCTTAAAGCTTCGAAAGGTAAATATCATAGAATGAGGTGCCCTCTATCTCGTCGTGAATTTTGAGCACATGAGAGCATAAGTCGTATGAGCGATAGGCCTCGTGAAGAATTACGGCAAGTGCTAGCCGCTTTCTGGAGGGAAGCTCTCCCACTCGCATAAAGTCTTTGGCATAGATAAAGTCAGTCCAGGAGGCTTGGGTGCACAAAGAAGTCAGATTCTTGGGAAAGGACTTCATAACTGGGCAGGCAATCCCAGTAAGGCTATGGATAAGAAAGCCATGCTTCCTCAGAGCAATATCTATGTCGGAAAACAAGGGCTGGCCAATGTAGTGGGGGACAAACAGGACCTCAGTTTGAACCACTACAATGCTCTCGCTGAGGAGACGAGCGGCGCCGTGGATAATGCTAAGCTCACTTCCTTGAGTATCCATGACAAGCCAGTCTGCATCTGAAGCCTCTTCCAGGTCATCGAGGCGAACCGTCTTGACTTTTTCCTCTGAGACGACTTGGTAAAGCTCAGCTAGATCGTGGAACCTCTCCAGCAGTTGATGGTTGGGCTGGAACAGAGATGAGGTCATCCCGGTGTTGGTTAGATAAAGAGTCGATTCAGAGCCATCGCCAACAGCCATAGGAAGGTATAAAACATTAGAGCTGCTAAAACTTTTCTCTTTTAACCGCTCGTATGCTTCTCGATCGGGCTCAAATGCAACTAAGTCTCCAAAGCCCTTGTGAATCATTTCAGTATAGATCTCAGGAGTCCCAAGATCAGATGCTCCTGCAGCAATTACTTTAATGCGAGGCATTGAGGTTCCCAAGACAGAGGCTATAGATAGCTCAGACATGACTTCCTTTCTTCACTTCACTCCTTGTGAGCGATTACATTTAGACTGATAAGCTCATTGCAGTAAACAATTGTGCTTGCGTCATTAAACATACCGAACTGATCTACTTGGACGATGAAGTCAAAGCCAACAGTTTTGAGTAAATGAGTTAAATTCTCAATGGTATATCCATATTTATGAAAGTCATACTGATCGACCTGGCCACCATAGAACATACTAATGATGTACACCAGTTGATCATAGGAAAGATCGTCCTTTAGAAGAACTCTAGATAGCGCTTTTAGGTTGGGCACAGAGATATATAATCTTCCTCCTTTCTTCAGTACCCGATACCACTCTGTCAAAGCTACCTTTGCCTCTCGATAATCAAAGTGCTCAAGAACATGTGAGGCGTATATCTGATCTACGCTTTCACTTCCAAATAAGCTGAGGTCAATTGCGTTTGCGACGTAGTCGACTTCAGGCGAGGGCAAAACGTCAAGTATTTTCCAGTCAGGATGTGGCTCTCTACCACCAATATGTAGATTAAACATGCTTACCCATTGCTCCTAGCTAACCATCTTAGTAAGTTTAGCCAAGTTTGGATGCTTGCGAAACTTAAATGGCAAATCTGTGAACCTAATTCTACCTTTCCTATCTTGGCAGTACTGTTCCCATATCTGGGTATATGCCTTCTCTAAAAAAGCTGTAAATCTCTTTCCGTCAAGAAGGGGAGACAAATAGAGACGCTCTCGCATAGTCCTTCTCATCCAGACCAGAAGCTCTGTATCTTCGGACAGCGTTGAGGCAATACGAACATAATCTTCCTCTGTCTGTGCAATTAGCTCTGGCAAGTCTACTGTTTTTAAGATTGACACACCAACTCTGGAGACATGTGCTGAGCCCTCCAGCGTTATTACCGGAACTCCCATCCATAATGTCTCACAGGTTGTCGTTGTTCCGTTGTAGGGGAACGGATCTAGGGCAATGTCCACCTCTCCATAGGCTGCGTAGTGCTCAGCAAAGCCCTGTCTACCATATTCAAGCTTGACTCGCTCTTCCGAAATGCCGTGGCTTCCAATTCTTTGCAGGAAGATCTTACAGGTGCTCTCATCTCTATACCGCTGATTCTTTAAGTGTAAAACTGAGTTGGGTACCGCCTTTAGTATCGTTGCCCACAACTTAATTACTCGGGGGGTAATTTTGGAAGGGTTGTTGCAGCACCCAAAGGTGATAAAGCCATTCTTAACCACAGGTGGATCCGTGACCTCATGTGCCTCCCGAGAAGGCTTATAGCAGAGAAAGCTATGGGGCATTCTTATCAGCTTCTCGGTATTCAAGCCATCAGTTACGTCATAGGGATCTGCGAAGCTGTCCGTTATTCTATAGTCCACGACGGTCATACCGGTGGTGTCAGGATAGCCGAGGTAGGTAACTTGTACAGGTGCAGGACGGAGAGCCATTACGTGTACTCTTGTACCGCCAGTGTGCCCGCTTAGATCCACCAGAATATCAATTTGATCTTCTCTGATTAGCGTTGCAACTTTCTCGTCGCTTAGTTTACTGATATCTCTCCATCCTGTCGCCCATGCAGAGAGCTGCTCAGTTACCATGTCAGGTTGATCAACATTTGAGTAGCAATAAATCTGGTAGTTTTCTTGATTGTGGTTATCATAGATTGAACTCATGAAAAAGTGTACCGAATGCAATCGAAAATCACCTGACAGGTAGCCGATCTTAAGTGGCCTTTGAGTGGTTCGCGAGTTTGTGTAGGGCTTCCAGTAACTTTGATATTGGCTTTGGTAGCGAATACCCCACCGTTGATGCTCCAAGAATGTTTCTAGAGGATCAAAGTTCTCTGAGTAATGCGAGACCATAAGGATATTTGACATCGCACCCGCAAAGTCAGGAGCGATCTCGAGAGCTTTCCTATAGCTAGCCAGTGCTTCACGTAATCTGCATTGCTCTAGATAAGCACCGCCTAGATTTTGGTAAGCCACGGCGAAGTTTGGCTTTCTTTCAATGGCCAGTAGATAATTATCTATGGCCTCCTGAGTTCGGGATAGCTTGGCCAGGGTCAAGCCTTTGTAGAAGTATGCATCAGCTAATTCAGGCTTGAGCCTTATGGCCTCCTGTAGATGTTCTAAAGCATCATCGTACTTTTTCTGCTCAAAGAGTCTAGCTCCGATGTTGCAGTAAACTTCTGCAAAGTCTGGGGAAAGCTCCGCAGCTCTATGAAAAGCAAACTCTGCTTCCTCTTTCTTCCCCAATAACTGGTAGGCAAGACCCAAGTTATTGTAGGCTCGGGCAGATGTTGGATCTAGGTTAATTGCTTGTTCAAGGCATCGAACTGCCTTTTCACCCATAGCAAGATCTAAGTAGTAGCATCCCAGGCTATGCCAATACTCTGATTCCCCTGGATTTAGCTCAATAGCAAGACGTATATGATGCTTGGCTAGGTGCAACCGCTTTTCTGTCCTGTAAAGAACACCCAGATTGTGGTGAGCTTCGGCGTACCCTGGATCCAAAGAAATGGCGACTTGAAAGCAATCTCTTGCAGCTTGAATAGCTTGGTATCGATCCTCAAGATTTTTTTTGCTTTCTAGATTTAGCTCCTGAACGGCTATCTCTGTTGCAGCTTGGGGTTGGATCTTTCGGCTCAGAGCTGCCCCTAGATTGTTATAAGCCTTTGCATAGTTCGGATTGATCTCTATAGCCTTCTTATAGTGCTCCATCTCTTTATCTTCTTGGCCGACCTCACCGTATACTCTACCCAGGTTCAAGTGAGTGACAGCAGAGGGCTCGATCATCAAAGCTTTCTGAAAAGCAGTGATTGAGTCTTCATAGTGTCCCAGTTCTACTAGCAATAAACCTAGTTTGTTTTGCAAGTCGGCACTAGTCGAAAATAGGGGCTCTATTTGCTTTGCGTGTCGAATGGCTTGATCCTTATCTCCAGATAGAGAAAAGGCATCAATTAACTGAAGATGAGCTTCAAGGTAGTCTGGCTGATCCTTTACTGCTTTCTTTAGGATGCCGATAGCACTATTTACCTGGCCTAACTTTAGCAGTACCTGTCCAAGAAAGTATGCTGCCTCAAACTGTTGCGGATCCAGCTCCAGAACCTTCAGAAAAGCTTTCTCTGCTTCATCCCAGCGCTCAAGCTGGATAAGGGCCAGACCTAAGTTAAAGTTTGCATTAAGGCTTTCTGGATCTATTTGGATGGCTTGTTGATAGCACTCTATTGCCCTTTCGGGTCGGTTTAGCTTCTCGTAAGCCACACCCAAGTTAGTGTAAAGCGATGCCGACCTTTGACCAAGGCTGACACACCTTTCCAGCCATTCCACAGATTTGACGTATTGTTCCTGCTGATAGGCCAGTATGCCCAAATACTGAATGGCATCAGGCTGGTTAGGCTCTAAGCTTAAGATCTCCAGGTAGCATTTCTCAGCTTGATCCAGCTCACCCGAGCGATGATGGCGAAATGCTCGCTCTAGGAGCTCTTGAATCTCGGTTCTCATATCTCCAAGCCTTGACTGCAACGATTCTATCAGATGAATTTGTAGATTTAGCGGCCTAGGAAAATGGGCAGGCTCTCAAGACCTGCCCACTTCCTGTATTTGGCCGCTCCTGGACTACAGAGGCAGCCTAGATTTAGAGGCGCCGCTAGCGCGGGATGGAGAAAGTGATATCCAGACGCGGACCACGAGCAGTGGTGATGGGCGAACCACCCGTGCCCGTAGCCGGCTCGCGGTCGAACTCGGCGCGGCAGACCCCGTTGGCTCCCTGGCTGATTTCGAAGCCAGCATTGGGAGCAGTGCGGGTGAAGGGCGTCACCGTAGTGGTGGCAGAGGCCGTGACCGAGCCGGTGACCGTCACCGTTTCGGAGCGGGTTTCAGAGCCAACGACCGTGCCTGTGGCCGCAAAGGTCACCGTTGCGCTGGCTACCGAGGTAAAGCCAAGGCCCGCTGTAATAAATTGAGAGGCAGTGAAGGTAGCAGTGCCAGTGACACTAAAGGTAAAGGATTCAGTGTCAGTTGCAGTTCGAGTTTGAGTACCCTCTCCTTGTGTTACTATTACTGTCCTTGATGCCGTAGCCACGCCAGAGACAGTGCCAGTGGCCGAGAAGGACTGTGTAAACGGCGTCGTCACCGCACCGGTGATGGTGTTGGATACCGTGGCACTCGCTGCACCCGTAACGACAAACGTCTGCGTCGCCGTCACGTTGAAACGCTGCGTCGCCGTCACAATCCCCGTCGTCGTCACCGACGTCGTTCCCGTAGTCACCAAAAAGACCGGAGCTGCCTGGTTGTTCCACACTTCCTTGGCGCACTGCAGCCGCACCTGGTAGAAGCGCGTGCCCGACACCGACCGCTGCACACCCGGCTGCACATCCGCCGTCCGCGGCCCCGCCGACACATCCCCACCCAACACGTTGCCGTTGATGCTCAACGCAATGAAGCTGGGCGTGGAAGCCGGCGCAAAAAAGTCGCTGGAAACCACGTTGTCGCGCGCACCCAGGTTGACTTCCTGGAACACCACGTTGTTGGCCGGCAGGTTGTGCGGCGTCGGATCCAGGAAGAAAAAGCCGCGCCCCCTATCGCCAAAGTTTCCAATCTCCGCCGAGTCGTTGGAGGGCAACTGCACCAGCGTCAACTGCGCAGATTGCACCGCGGCGTTGGACGGAATGCTGTCGGGAATCGAGAAGGAGAGCACCGCACGGTAGTCGGTGTAAACCCCCACCGGCAGGTTCTCCGCTACCCCACTGCGGCGAATGCCATACCCCACCGGCACCACGTTCGGGCTGGAGAATACCTGCCCGTTGGGCGTCACCGCCGCCAGTTGTGTCGGCAGCAAGCTAACCGGGCCGCCAGTAGCCGCCACGTTGCCGGTGGTGAAGGTGGCCACAAAGTCTTCGGCCAGGCTGCGGCCCGAAGCAAACAGATCCGGCACCGCCCGCGAAATGGTGACCCGATAGACAGAGTCGTTGCTCAGGGGTGTGCGGAAGGTGACGGTGACTTGGGTGCGGTCGGAGTTGAAGGCCAGATCCCGAGGCGGGACAGCTCCGGCTTGGGGCGCCACCGAGGTGATGCTCAGGGCTTGAGCCAAGGGAGCCTCGCGCACCGGCTCGCTGAAGCGAATGGTAATCGAGGTGGTGATGGCAACGTTGGTGGAGCCATCCGAGGGGCTGATGCTGATAACACGTCCCACCGGCGTAGGCGTGGGAGTAGGGGTGGGAGGTGCTGGCGGCGGAGCCGGGGGAGCCGGAGGAGCCGGCGGGGGCGGGGGCGGTACGGGCACCGACGTGCCGGAGCTATCTTCGCCGCAACCGGTGAGCAGCATGGGCAGCAGCACCACCGTCGATGCCAGAGACAGAGACCCCAGTGACTTGAGCAGCCACTTGTGCATTGTTCCGTTCATGTTTCTCCTCTTAACCAAAAAGTAGGGTTCGGCTGAACACTTCCCTCACATTACCCGATCGGCTCGCTCAGGGCAACCTAAGCCTTCTGAGAAATGGCCAATCGAGGGGAGACGCAGACACGCCAGTTTGGTGGCTAGCCTGTTTACTCTGCTAATCATACAGGCAGATGCGGCAGCTTTGGCAAGAGTTATCGACTTTTTCCGGGCCAATGGGGAGTGATCTGGGTCACAGACGATAGCATGAGCTTGCCTGTGGCTACTGCTTCGTACAACTCTGCTCCATAGGCTGGGTTGAGGCTTGGCCGAGGGAGGTGAGACGTGGCCGGAATCTTTGCCCAGCAAGGTTTTCTCGGATCCAACTCTAAAAAACCGGGAGATCTACCTATTTCTCTGAAAAATGGTGCTTGATCCGGGGCAGAAGGGTGGCAGGATGAGGAGTGGATGTTTTTTCTGGAGACCCAACCAGGATGGCTACCTACAAGGTCACTCTGATCAACGAAGAGCGAGGCTTGAACGTCACCATCGATGTGCCGGATGACGAGTACATTTTGGATGTGGCGGAGGAGCAAGGGATCGAGCTGCCCTATTCCTGCCGCGCCGGGGCCTGTTCGACCTGTGCCGGCAAGCTGGTGAGCGGCACGGTGGATCAAAGCGATCAATCCTTCCTGGATGACGATCAGATCGAGCAGGGCTATGTGTTAACCTGCGTGGCCTACCCTACTTCTGACTGCACCATCATCACCCATCAAGAAGAGGCGCTGTACTGAGTGAGGCCCTCACCCCCGATCCCTCACCCGCGGCCCCTCTCCCTGGGGGATGACCCTCACCCCTGGCCCCTCTCCCCCAGGGAGAGGGGTTTTTTGTTTTGGGTGCTCCTTTCCGGCAGCCTCAAGCGCTCCGCGCCACCGCAGGCGACTACTCCCGACTCCTCTCCCAGCCCTCACCCCCGATCCCTCTCCCTGAGGGACGACCCTCACCCCCATCCCCTCTCCCTGGGGGATGACCCTCACCCCCGGCCCCTCTCCCTGGGGGAGAGGGGAGTAGGATTTTCTCATTCTCTGTAGAACTTTTTGACGATGACTCCAGAGCAAGAAGAGTGGTTAATCCGGGCCGTTCAAGAGCTGCAGGCTGCCCAAAAAGAGCTGCAGGCTGCCCAGCAGGAGCTGCGCCTTGTCCAACAGAATCAACAGGTTCTGATTCAGGAAGTCCGCGAGGGGCAGGCGATGCTGGCGCAGTTTTTCCGCGAGGCGCTGGATCGCTTTGACGAGCGCACTCGGGCTATTGAACGCCGCACCGACGAGATGGCGGCAGAGATGAAGGAGATGCGGCAGGAGATCCGGGATCTGCGCCGCGATTTTTTGGAACGGCGATAGCCCCTCACCCCTGGCCCCTCTCCCTGGGGGACGACCCAAGTGCTCCGCGCCGCTCACGCGAACACCCCCGGCCCCTCTCCCTGAGGGAGCAGCCCAAGCGCTCCGCGCCGCTAGCGCGAACACCCCCGGCCCCTCTCCCTGAGGGAGAGGGGGGTTAGGATGGCAGCAGAGTGGCTTTTGGAGGCGGCTGTGGCTTTGACGATAGGATCCGTTCCTGGGCCGACAGCGGCTCGCCTGAGTTTGGCAGAGTACCTCAAGTATTCCGATGGCGGCGATACCCGCTATGAGCTGGTGGCGGGGGAGTTGGTGCCGATGGCCCTTCCAACCGGACGGCATGGTCAGATTGTGGATTTCCTCAATACCGCTTTTCGAGTTGAGATCCGGCGCCAGGAGCTGCCGTGGACTTCTCAGCCGATGGCTATCGGGATCCAGTCGCCGCGGGGCAACCGCTGGGATACGGTGCGGATCCCGGATGTGGTGGTGCTGCCTCTGCAGCAGTGGCAGGAGATGGGATCCCGAGAGGCTCTGATTCGCTTGGAGGATCCGCCGCCGCTGTTGGTGGTGGAGGTGGTGAGCGAATCAAGCCGGGCGGCGGACTACCGAGCCAAACGGGCGGAATACTGTGTTTTGGGCATTGGTGAGTACTGGATTGTGGATCCGATGGAGGAGAAGGTGAGCCTGCTGCTGTTGCACGAGGGCTGGTACGACCTGCTGGAGCTGAAGGGATCCGGGCGGGTGCCCTCGAAGGTTTTTGCAGGGCTGGAGCTGCAGGCGGGGGAGATCTTGGCGGCGGACTTGGGTTATTCTGGTAAAGCCACGGGGAGTTAGCTCAGTTGGTAGAGCGCTGCGATCGCACCGCAGAGGTCAGGGATTCGAGTTCCCTACTCTCCATTGCCCTCACCCCCGGCCCCTCTCCCTGAGGGATGACCCTCACCCCCGGCCCCTCTCCCTCAGGGAGAGGGGGGTTGGTGGTAGGATCTTGGCATCCTCTCGCTCTGGTTGATGATGACTCCGGAACAAGAAGAGTGGCTGATCCGCGCTGTTCAAGAGCTGCAAGCGGCCCAGCAGGAGCTACGTCTTGTCCAACAAAATCAGCAGCTTCTGATTCAAGAACTGCGAGAAGGGCAGGCAATGCTGGCTAAGTTTTTTCGCGAGTCCATGGATCGCTTTGATGCGCGCACCCGCGCTATCGAGCGCCGCACGGATGCCCTGGAGCGCCGAACTGAAGCTCTGGAACGGCGCACTGACGAGATGGCCCAAGAGATGAGGGAGATGCGGCAGGAGATTCGAGATCTGCGCCGCGATTTTTTGGAACGGCGGTAGGCCCAAGCGCTCCGCGCTGGCCCTCACCCCCGGCCCCTCTCTTTGGGGGAGCAGCCCCTCACCCCCGGCCCCTCTCCCGCGCTGCCGTCAGTTATAACCCTATGCCCCCGCCCACCATCAACAAGGTGTAT